>NZ_JBEOXI010000321.1:0-7824 GCF_040296465.1 Streptomyces sp. NPDC002130 | reverse complement strand
GGCGTTCCGGCGCCGGTTCCCGCTCGGCGTGTTCCTGCTCACCCTGCCCATCGCGCTGATGCAGGACGTCGCCGTCGCTGTGCTCGCGGCGTTGTTCACCCTGGCCGAACGCTCGCGCAATCGCCGTCTCCTCGCGGTGTGCGTCGCCCTGGCCGCCGTCGCGAGCAGTACGCCGTGGCCCCTCGCCGAGGCGGACCGGACCATGACACTGGTCTTCTTCGTGTACGGCCTGGCAACCAGCGTCGCCCCGGTCCTCTTCGGCCAGCTTCTCCAGGCGCAACGGGACCTGGCACGGCGACTGGCCGAGATCGAGGAGGCCAGGGAGCACGAGCGGACCCTGCACGCACAGGCCGTGCTCGCCCGCGAACGCGCCCAACTGGCCCGCGAGATGCACGACGTGGTCTCCCACCAGGTCAGCCTGATCGCCGTGCGGGCCGGAGCCCTTCAGGTCGCCACCAAGGACACGGACGCCAAAGAGGCAGCCCGCACCATCCGTTCGCTGAGCGTCACCACGCTCGACGAACTGCGCACCATGGTCACCCTGCTACGCGCCTCCGGCGGCCACGCCACCGAGCTGACCCCTCAGCCCACCCTTGCCGACCTGCGCAAACTGGTGGAATCCAGCGGCACCCAAGCGGAGCTGACGGGTGAGCTCCCGCCCACCGTGGGCACACCCGCCCAACGCGCCCTCTACCGCACGGTCCAGGAAGCACTGACCAACGTCCGCAAACACGCTCCCGGCGCCAGAGCGCGCGTCGAGCTGTGGCAGGACGGCGACGGCATCGGAGTGACCGTCACCAACACCCCTTCCACACGCCCCTCCCTCTCCCTGCCCGGTTCGCAACAGGGCCTGGTCGGTCTGCGGGAACGGGCCGACATCCTGCACGGCACCCTGGAGGCGGGGCCGACTGCTCAGGGCGGCTACCGGGTGCGGCTGAGGGTCCCTCTCAGCACGGACTGACATGCTGTTCCGTCGGCTCGTGGCTCACAAGACCCACGCGTGAGCCGCGGCCGGCAACGGGCGCCGGCGCCCCGGGCCGTGCTCCGCGCAGCTTGCCGGCTCGTCCAGCTCCCCGTCCTGCCCATGTCCGGTGCCGCGTCACTTCAGGACGGTGCCGACCAAGGCGACGGCCACTCCCAGGAGCGCGTCGCTGCAGCCGATTCTGACGGCTCGTCCCCATGTGCGACCTGCGGCCCGGGAGGCGAGCAGGCCCCAGCCCAGTAGCAGGACGGTGTTGATTGTGAAGGCGACGTGCTCGATGCCTGCGGAGCGCCACCAGCCAAGGCCCGCCCCCCACAGCAGCAGTGTGGTGGGCAAGGCCGCCACCACCAGCGGCCATTCGGCGACCACGGCGCGCATCACTCCCCGTATGCCGGGATGGCCCTGGGCATCGCGGTGGGCGATCTGGTGGGCGTATCCATGGGCCAGGGCCGAGGCGAGGGCGGTGAACAGGACCCACAGGGCGTGGTCCATGCGTGCCGCCCGGGTCGTCTCGCCGAACTGGGTGAGCGCGGCGACGGTCGAACTCGACACCAGGAGCCCGTACACGCCGCCGAACAGGGCGGTCGGCTGTGCCAGCCAGCTCCACACCGCATGTCTGTCTGGGACGGCGGGCTCGGTGCGCATACGGGGCCTTTCGTGGTCTTGGTTCGCGTGGGTATGGGTGCGCGTGGTTGTCCGGCCGGGAGCGGGGCAGTGCGACCGGACAACCTGGCGTGTGATGGGTCATCGCGCGGGGGCCAGGAGCTGGGTGGCCGCCAGTTGTGCGTACAGCGGGTCCTCGGTCACCAGTTCCTCGTGGGTGCCGACGGCGCGGACCCGGCCGGCGTCCATGACGACGATGCGGTCGGCGCCGGTCACCGTCGACAAGCGGTGGGCCACCACCAGCACGGTGGTCGCGCGGGCCACCTCCGCGATGACCTCCCGCAGCGCCAGCTCGTTGACGGCGTCGAGCTGTGAGGTCGCCTCGTCCAACAGCAGCAGCCGGGGCTTGCGCAGCAGGGCACGGGCGATGGCGATGCGCTGCCGCTCGCCGCCCGACAGTTTCGAACCGCGGTGTCCGACCGGGGTGTCCAGGCCGTGGGGCAGGCGCTCGACGAGGGTGTCGAGCTTTGTGCGGGCCAGGACCTCGCGGACGGAGTCGTCGCTCGCGCCGGGCGCCGCGAAGAGCAGGTTCTCCCGCAGGGTGCCTGCCAGCACCGGCGCGTCCTGCTCGACGTACCCGATGGCGGATCGCAGCTCGGCCAGCGGCCAGTCCCGTACGTCCGTGCCGTCGACCAGGACCCGGCCGCCGGTGGTCTCGTGGAACCGCTCGATGAGCGCGAAGACCGTCGACTTGCCCGCACCGGACGGTCCGACGAATGCGGTCATGCCCGTGCCCGGTACCTCGAAGCTCACCTGCTGATGGGTGTACGGCAGGCCCCGACCGTAGCGGAACGACACGTCCTCGAAGCAGACCGACGCCGGGCCCTGCACCGCTGTCCCCTGCCGGGGCAGGGCACCCTCCTGCCGCGCGGCCGGTTCCGCCGCCAGGCGTTCCACCTGCGCGATCCGGGACAGCGCGGCCGCCCCCTCCTGATAGGAGGACACGGCGTCGACCAGCTTGGACACCGGCTCGATCAGGTAGAAGAGGTACAGCAGGAAGGCGATGAGGGTGGACACCGGAATCTCCCCGGACGCCACGCGCGCCCCGCCGACCGCGAGCACGGCGAGGAAGGCCAGCTGGACGGCGAGTTCGTCGGCCGAGCCCGCCAGGCACTCCCACTTCGCGCTCTTCACACCGTGCCGCCACGCCCGCTGTGCCGCGGCCTCGACCCGGGCGGCCTCCCGCTCCTCGGCACCGGACGCCTTCACCGTGCGAAACGCCCCGAAGACCCGCTCCAGCGCGACGGAGATCTCCCCGACCGCCTCCTGCGCCCGCTCGGTGGCGCGGGCGATTCTCGGCATCATCAGGGCGACGGCCCCGCCGACCAGCACGACCACACCGAGCGTCACACCCAGCAGCACGACATCCAGAAACGCCATCATCACGATCGCCGCCACGAGAGTCACCGCACCAGAGGCCGCGGAGACCACCGCCTGGGTGCTGACCGCCCGCAGGAGCGTCGTGTCCGAGGTGACACGGGACATCAGATCACCCGGCGCGACCCGCTCCCACTCCGCGATCCGCAGCCGCAGCAACCGCCCCACCAGGGTGCGCCGCGCGGCCAGGACCACCGACTCCGCCGTCCGCTCCAGCACATACGCGCCGAACGCCTCGACCGCGGTGCCCAGCAGCACCAGCGCGGTGAGCGCGATGAGGATCGCGGCGATGGTCTCACCGGTCGCGAGCCGGTCCATGAGTGCCTTGGTGGCCAGCGGCTGCGCCAGTCCCCCGGCGGCTCCGGCCAGGGCGCACAGCAGGCCGAGGGCGACGGCCCACCGGTGCGGCCGCACGTATGCGCCCAGTGCCTTGACCGTCTCCCGGGCGGACAGGGACGTCTCATCCGTCGTCGGGGCGGATGCGGTGTTCACGAAGTTCCTTTCCTCTGCGGTGTGCCGGGCACCGCATCAGCGGTCCGGCGCACCAGGGCGTGAGCGGGTGCCGGCTCAGTGGACGAATGCGGACGCCCTCGCGGCGAGGGCGCGCACCAGCCCTTCGGACACCTCCGGGCGCGTGACGAACAGGACGAAGGCGCCCGCCGCCAGCGTCAGACCGAGGAACTCCAGGAACTCACCCCTGCCGGGGGCCGCTCTGCGGCCGGCTACGTGGGCCGATGTTCCGGAGGAGTCCTCGCGCTCGTCGTGTCGTGCACGGTGTGTCATGCCTCCAGCCTGGAAGCCCGTCCGCCCCGCGCCCATCCGGCACCTGTCGGGTCCACCCCCGCCGAGTGGCTGGAGAGAACAGCCGTCCGGTCGTACCGGGCCGCCCGGGGACGGCACTCCGCCGGTCGGCAGGGCGGTACCCGCCGATCAGCGGGGGCGTCACCGATGAATGCCGGATGGTCCGTCCCCTGACGGCCACGCGAGGTTCTCCGTATGACACAGACACAGCCGCCGCGGGAGACGCCGGCGCCGCCAGAGAACTCGCCCCGGCCGCCCCGGACCTCCCCCGAGTCCGCCGTGCCGGCCTCGCCCGGTCCCTCGATGGGACGCCTCGTCGGGGTGGACCTGGCCCGCGCGCTCGCGGTGTTCGGCATGTACGTCGTGCACATCGGCCCCCCGCTGTCCGCCACGACCGGCGTCGCCAGCTGGATCCGCTACATAGCGGATGGCCACTCGTCGGTTCTGTTCGCCACCCTCGCCGGGTTCTCACTGATGCTGCTCGCCGGCCGCCGCGAGCCCAAGACCGGCCTGGCCGGCCGGCAGGCGAAGGCCCGCATCGCGATCCGCGCCGTGGTTCTGCTGGCGCTGGGCACCGTGATGGCGATCGAGTACGGGGGAGTGATCATCCTCGGCTTCTACGGGATCTACTTCCTGCTGGCCCTGCCCCTGGTGCGCCTGCGCGCCAGGACGCTCGCGATCATCGCGGCCTCGCTCGCCCTCGTCACACCGCAACTGGCGTTCGCCCTGACCTCGCTGCTGACTCCCTCGGTCCAGCAGAGCATCAACACCTACGACCCGCTCCGCCACCTCAGCGAGGTCGGCGTCCTCGATCTGCTGCTCACCGGCTTCTACCCGGCGCTCACCTGGATGCCGTTCGTGATCGTCGGCATGGCCCTGGGCCGCCTCGACCTGTCCTCCGGCACGGTTCAGCGGCGCCTGGCCGCGCTCGGTGCGGCCCTCACCGTGGCCGCATACGGCATGTCGCTGCTGCTCGCCGGCAAGGACGCGTTGCGGAGCCTCGCAGAGGACGGGCCGTCGTCCGGCGGCTCCGGGTCGATGCCACTCGACAGCGGGTCGATGCCTCCCGACGGCGGTTCGTTCCCCGATATGCCGGCGTCGTCGCTCCTGGCGGCCGGACCGCACAGCGGCACCACGTTCGACATCATCGGCAGCGTGGGCGTCGCGATCCTCGTGATCGTGGGCGCGACGGTGGCGATGGACCGCCTGCCACGCATGCGCCGCCTCGCGAAACCGGTCATCGCCGTGGGCACCATGTCCCTGACCGCCTACGTCGGCCACTTCCTCGCACAGTCCGCACTGTCCACGCCCGCCGGAACCGGCACCCAGCAGTCCTGGCTCCCCTTGATCATGTACGTCCTCGGAGTCACCCTGTTCGCCGCCGTCTGGTCCCGCTTCTTCCGCCGCGGCCCCCTGGAGTACCTCCTCAACGCCGCCACCAAGCCGGCGAAGCACATCCGGTGAAACCCGGCCGGGGTGGGACACCTCCACACCCCGGCCCGGGCCGCTCATCGGATCCAGCGTTCCGCCACTGCTGCCCCAACACCCATCACGCCAGGCGGTGCTGGGGCAGCCTCTGAACAACCGCACCAGCAGGACAGGACTCGCCGGGGCCGTCCATGGATCGCCACCAGGGCCACCTACAGGTCCTCGCAGCCCGCCGGCCTCATCGACGCCCGAGGGCACGGGGCCACCTGGCGATCGAAGTCACAGCCGGACTCGCCCCGTCCGGTCCCTCCCGGGCCCACCTGCCCCGTTCGCCCCTCTCCGCCTCCTCGGGCTCTGCCCAGGACCGGCGCGTCACCCGTAACGTGTGGCATGACCACGAACACGTGGCGACGACATGGCGCACCCGAAAGCGAGGCAGCACCCGATGCCCCCCTTCGATGTCCCCGAGGGCGATCCCTTCGGCCCGCACAACCTGCCGTACGGCGTGTTCTCCCTGCCCGGCTCTTCCCACCGGGCCGTGGGCGTCCGGCTCGGCGACCATGTGCTGGACGCGGGCGCGGCGGCCCACGCGCTCGGTTCGCCCTACGCCTCCCTGCTCGCGCAGCCGACCCTCAACCCGCTGCTGGCCGCCGGCCGCACGGCCTGGTCGGACGTCCGCCGGGCGCTGACCGCCTGGGTGACCGTGCCGTCCCACCGCGAGACCGTCGCACCGCTGTTCCACCCCCTGTCGTCGGTGACCCTGCACCTGCCGTTCGAGGTGGCGGACTACGTCGACTTCTACGCCTCCGAGAACCACGCCCGGAACGTCGGGCAGATGTTCCGGCCCGACGCCGAGGACTCCCTCACCCCCAACTGGAAGCACCTGCCCATCGGCTACCACGGCCGCTCCGGCACGGTCGTCGTCTCCGGCACGGAGGTGCCGCGCCCGTCCGGCCAGCGCAAGGCGCCCACGGACGCCGCTCCCGTCTTCGGGCCGTCCGTCCGCCTGGACATCGAGGCCGAGGTCGGCTTCGTCGTCGGCGTGCCCTCCCGGATGGGCGCGCCGGTGGCGCTCGGCGACTTCCGCGAGCACGTGTTCGGGCTGTGCCTCCTCAACGACTGGTCCGCGCGCGACATCCAGGCCTGGGAGTACGTGCCCCTCGGCCCGTTCCTCGGCAAGTCCTTCGCCACGTCGGTGTCGGCGTGGATCACGCCGCTGGACGCCCTGGAGGAGGCTCTCGTGGCGCCCCCGGCCCGGACGCACGAGCTGCTGCCCTACCTGGACGACGGCGACGAGGAACCGGGCGGCTACGACCTGCGGATCAGCGTCGCCGTCAACGGTCACGTCGTCTCCGAGCCGCCCTTCTCCACCATGTACTGGACGGCCGCCCAGCAGCTGGCGCACATGACGGTCAACGGCGCCTCACTGCGCACCGGCGACCTCTACGGCTCCGGCACGGTCAGCGGCCCGGCGGAACGGGAACGCGGCTCCCTGCTGGAACTGACCTGGAACGGCCGCGATCCGCTCGAACTCCCCGGCGGCAAGCGCACGTTCCTGGAGGACGGCGACGAGGTGACCCTCACGGCCTGGGCCCCGGGACCCGACGGTGTGCGGGTGGGGCTCGGCGAGGTGACGGGGCGGGTGGTCCAGGGCTGACGCGGACCGGCCGGGAGCCGGCTCTCCAGGGCGTCCGGCCCTCGCCCCTCCCGTCCCCTCTGTTGTCGTTCAGCCCCCTGGCGCACACCGCCCGGCCCGTCATACTGGGCGCGGGGCGGTGTGCCCGCACGTCCGCCACGCTCGTCGTGGTGACCGGTGCGCTCGGCGATCGCCCTCCCCCGCACGACCCGTAGCCGCCCCTCTTGTGACGAGGAACCGGAGCCCGTGGCCATGACCGTCTGCCTGCTCCTGCTGAGCGTCGTCGCCGTGACGGCCGCCGTCCCCGCTCCCCGTGCGCTGACCCGGGCGTCCTGGCCCGAGCGGGAACCGGTGGTCGCGCTGTGGGTCTGGCAGTGCCTGGTCGCCACCGTCCTGTTGGCGTGCGTGACGGCGCTCTCCCTGGGCGCCGCCGCCGTCTTCGGTACCGTCCGCGCGCAGCTCTTCGCCCCGGCACCACCCGCGGTGACCGCGGCGTACGACCTGTCCACCGCGCCGCCCTGGGCCGCCGCCCTCACCCTGCTGCTGGCCTGCGGCGCCGCCTGGACGACGGCGATGCTCGCGCGGGAACTCGTCGAGGCGCGCCGCCGCAGGGCCCAGGCCCGGGCCCATCTGCGTGAGCGCGCCCCCGACCTGCCGGCCGGTCTGCCCGCGGCCCGGGGTCCGCTGCTGGTCCTGGAGGACGAGTACCCGGACGCCTGGTGGATGCCCGGCCACCCGCCCCAGCTGATCGTCACCACGGGCGCCCTGCACCGCCTGACCGGCCACCAGCTCGACGCCGTCCTCACCCACGAGCGGGGCCACGCCCGCGCCCGCCACGACTGGCTGCTGCACCTGTCCACCGCCCTGGCCACCGGCTTCCCCCGCATCCCGCTGTTCGCCCACTTCTGCGACCAGACCCACCGCCTGGTCGAACTGG
>NZ_JBEOXI010000320.1:0-7837 GCF_040296465.1 Streptomyces sp. NPDC002130 | reverse complement strand
GCACCAGTCCTGGCCCGCGCTGCCCGCGGCTGTCGTCGCGGCGGCCGGGTTCGTCCAACACGATCAGCACTCCTCCGAATCCGAGAAGCAACCCCAGCGACTTGTATCGCGTCAGCGTTTCCCCCGGCAGGAAGGCAAGGGAGACAGCCATTGTCATCAGCGGCGTGGTGGCGTTGTAGATGCTCGCGAGCCCCGAGGACATGTTCTGCTCCGCCCCACTGAACAGCAGCCATGGCACGATGCATTGCGTCGCTGCGAGAAGCGCCATGTGCTTCCAGACGCGAAATTCCCGCGGTAGGCCGATCCGGCTGACCGCTGACACGAGAATCAGCGTGAGCGCACCGAAGACCAAGCGCCACAGAACCACCTGCGTGAAGGACAGACCTTCGAGCCCGATCTTCATGAAGAGGAAACTGGCTCCCCACACCAGCGCAGCTGCGGTGTATTGAATGGCCAGACTTGCCCTCAAAGGGTGAAGTCTCCATGCGGACTGACATCGTGACGAGTGTCGGGTGTGCGTCCGGCAAGAGCTAGTACGTTCAGGACCAGTAGGACCAGGAGGCTGACGACGATGATTGCCATGTGTCCAGCCTGACGGAATGTCCGACACAGGAATAGTGGCAGAAAAGCCAGACTTGGACGATTTTCTGCCACTTTCCCTTTTTTCTGTCACACTCGAAAGATGCTCGCGAAAGTGGTGGTCCCACTGATGCCGATGCGTGGAGCAGGTCCTCGGCCTGGCGGCCGTCCAGCTCGGAGTCGCGCAGGTCGACCAGGACGAGGTGGACGTCCGTGCCGCCGGTCAGCACCTTCACTCCGGCGGCTGCCGCGTCCGGCTGGGTGAGGCGTTCGGCGAGGATGCGGGACCCGGCGAGCGTGCGGGCCTGGCGTTCGGCGAACTCCGGTGTCGCGGCGACCTTGAACGACACCGCCTTGGCGGCGATGACGTGCTCCAGGGGGCCGCCCTGCATGCCGGGGAACACCGCCGAGTTGATCTTCTTGGCGAGGTCGGCCTCGTTGGTGAGGATGACGCCGCCGCGCGGGCCGCCGAGGGTCTTGTGCGTGGTCGTGGTCGTGACGTGGGCGTGCGGTACGGGGCTCGGGTGCAGTCCTGCCGCCACCAGCCCGGCGAAGTGCGCCATGTCGACCATCAGCAGGGCGCCCACCTCGTCGGCGATCCTGCGGAAGGCCGTGAAGTCCAGCTGCCTGGGGTACGCCGACCAGCCCGCGATGATCATCTTGGGGCGGTGTTCCTTGGCGAGCCGCTCGACCTCGTCCATGTCGACGAGGTTGTCCGCCTCGGAGACGTGGTACGGCACGACGTTGAGCATCTTGCCGCTGTAGTTGATGCGCATGCCGTGCGTGAGGTGCCCGCCGTGCGCGAGGTCGAGGCCGAGGACGGTGTCGCCGGGCTGGAGCAGGGCGAAGAAGACGGCGGTGTTCGCCTGGGCGCCCGAGTGCGGCTGGACGTTGGCGAAGCCGGCGCCGAAGAGGGACTTGACGCGCTCGATGGCCAGCCGCTCGGTGACGTCGACGTGTTCGCAGCCGCCGTAGTAGCGGCGGCCGGGGTAGCCCTCGGCGTACTTGTTGGTCGCGACCGAACCCTGGGCCTCCATCACGGCGGAGGGTGCGAAGTTCTCGGAGGCGATCATCTCCAGGGTGGACTGCTGGCGGTGCAGTTCGGCGCGGAGCGCGGCGTGGACCTCGGGGTCCAGCTCCGCCAGGGGGGTGTTCAGCGCGTTCATACGGCGTTCGCGTTCCTCTCGGCGGCCTCGACGACATTGGCGAGCAACATGGCGCGGGTCATGGGGCCCACGCCCCCGGGCATCGGCGCCAGCCATCCGGCGACCTGGGCGGCGTCCGGGTGGATGTCTCCGACCAGGCCCTGGTCGGTGCGGGTGATGCCGACGTCCAGGACGGCCGCGCCGGGGCGCAGCATGTCCTTGGTGATCAGTCCGGGCGAGCCGGCGGCCGCGACGACGATGTCCGCCTCGCGTACGTGCCAGGCCAGGCCCTTCGTTCCGGTGTGGCAGAGGGTGACGGTGGCGTTCTCGGAGCGGCGGGTGAGCAGCAGCCCGATCGGCCGTCCGACGGTGATGCCCCGCCCGATCACGCACACCCGCGCTCCGGCGAGCGGTACGTCGTGGCGGCGGAGCAGTTCGACGATGCCGCGCGGGGTGCACGGCAGCGGCGCCTCGACACCGAGGACGAGCCGGCCGAGGTTGACGGGGTGCAGTCCGTCGGCGTCCTTGGCCGGGTCCATGCGCTCCAGCACGGCGCCCGCGTCCAGGTGGCGGGGCAGCGGGAGCTGGACGATGTAGCCGGTGCAGGCGGGGTCGGCGTTGAGCTCGTCGATCGTCTCCTCGACCTGCTGCTGAGAGGCGTCGGCAGGCAGCTCCCGCCGGATCGAGGCGATGCCCACCTGAGCGCAGTCCCGGTGCTTACCTCCGACGTAGGCGTGGCTGCCGGGGTCGTCACCGACCAGGACGGTGCCGAGGCCAGGAGCCCGGCCGGTTAGGGCAGTCAACTTGGCTACGCGCTCGGCGAGTTCACGACGGATGGCGGCTGCGGTCGCCTTGCCGTCGAGGAGTTGTGCAGTCACCTCAAGGGTTCCTTCCAACGAGGGTGTAGCTGAACGCCCCCTTGAGGGGCGCGGGGAACTGCGCGACAAGCCACGACGCGCCCGCAGGCGATGTCTCACCCACGAAGCCGGGACATCGCCGGATCGAACAAAGGCTCCCCAGCCACTACCGCCTCGACGGACTGGTCGAAGTACCCGATGTGCACGACGGTCCCCGGCTCCGCGAGCTCCACAGGCAACCACGCATAGGCAATGCCCTTGCCGATCGTGTATCCATACGCGGCACTGGTGACGTACCCCACCGCACAATCCCCGTCGTACACCGGCTCCTTGCCCATGACGACGGCCTCGGGGTCGTCGATCGTCAAACACGTCAGCTTCCGCCGGACATCCGCCTTGCGCCGCTCCAACGCCGCCTTCCCGACGAAGTCGTCCTTGTCGAGCTTCACGGCGAAACCGACACCGGCCTCGTACGGGTCGTGTTCGTACGTCATGTCCGTGCCGAAGGACCGGTAGCCCTTCTCCAGCCGGAGGCTGTTGAACGCGCCCCGCCCGGCCACGATCCCGCCCAGCGGCTCCGCCGCCCGCCACAGCGTGTCCCACAGCTTCAGGCCCAGGTCCGCGGTGGTGTACAGCTCCCAGCCGAGCTCGCCGACGTACGACAGGCGCATCGCGGTGACCGGCACGGAGCCGATGTGGGCGCGCTGGGCGCGGAAGTACTTCAGGCCGGTCGCCGAGAAGTCGGCGTCGGTGAGCGGCTGAAGGACGTCGCGGGCCCGCGGCCCCCACAGCCCGATGCAGCAGGTGCCGGGGGTGATGTCACGGACCTGGACCGTGCCGTCGCCGGGGAGGTGCCGGGTGAACCAGTCGAGGTCCAGGTTGCCGTTGGCGCCGACCTGGAAGAGGTCGGGAGCCAGCCGGGCGACGGTGACGTCACTGCGGATGCCGCCGTCGTGGTCGAGGAGCAGCGTGTACGTCACCGAGCCGACGGACTTGGCGACCTTGCCGGTGCACAGCCGCTCCAGGAACTCGCCGGCGCCGCGCCCGCTGACCTCCAGTCGCTTGAGGGCCGTCATGTCGTACAGGGCGACGGTCTCTCGGGTGGTCTGGGCCTCGGCCGCGACGATGGGCGACCAGTACCGCGCGGCCCAGTCGTTGGGGGTGACGATGGAACGGCCCTCGACCAGGTTCGCGTTGGCCTCGTACCACTGGGGCCGTTCCCAGCCGTTCGCCTCCAGGAAGAAGGCGCCCAGCTCCTGCTGGCGGGTGTGGAACGGGCTGGTGCGGATCGGGCGCGGGTCTCCCGACGGCTGGAGCGGGTGGAGGATGTCGTAGACCTCGACGAAGTTCTGGCAGTCGCGGGCCAGCACGTACTCCGGCGCGAGCTGGTGCGCCTCGAAGCGGTTGACGTCGCACTCGTGCAGGTCGAAGGAGGAGCAGTAGCCGTCGACCAGCCACTCGGCCATGGCCCGCCCGACGCCGGCGGAGTGCGTGACCCAGACGGCCTCGGCGACCCAGAAGCCCTTGACGTCAGGGGATTCGCCGAGCAGGGGCAGGCCGTCGGTGGTGAAGGAGAACAGGCCGTTGATGCCTTCCTCGATCTTGGCGTCCTTCGTCGCCGGGAGCAGCGACTGAGTCTCGGTCCAGGCCTCCTCGAAGTCCTCCTCGGTGAACTTCAGGACGGAGGGCATCTCGTCGGCCTCGTCCACGGAGAGGATGTCGTCGGCGGAGACCGGCATCGGGCGGTGGCCGTAGTAGCCGATGCCCAGGCCGTCGAAGCGGTCGCGGTAGTAGAGGTCGGCGTCCTGGTGACGCAGGATCGGGCGGACCGCCTCCTGCGTCTGTCCGGCCAGGGCCGGGACGGGGCCCGTCCAGGCGAGCTGGTGGGCGAGCGGGGTGAGCGGGAGGTTCATGCCCGCCATGCGGGCGATCTTCGGGCCCCAGATGCCGGCGCAGCAGACGACGATGTCGGCGGGGATCTCGCCCTGGTCGGTCAGGACGCCGGTCACCTCGCCCTCGGCCTGCCGGACGTCGAGGACTTCGTGGCGGGCGAGGAAGCGGACGCCGCGCTCGGTGGCCCGGCGGATCTGCGCCTCGACGGCGAGGACCGCCTTGGCGAGGCCGTCCGTCGGCACGTGGAGGCCGGCGAGGACCTTGGCCGGGTCGACGAGCGGGTGCTGTGCGACGCACTCCTCGGTGGTCAGCAGCCGGGACTCGATGCCCCAGGAGGCGAGCCAGCCGTGGCGCCGCCGCAGTTCGGTGACGCGCTCGGGGCTGGTGGCCACCTCCAGGCCGCCGACCTGGAGGAAGCAGGGCTGACCGTCGACGTCGAGGGAGCAGAGCTTCTCGACGGTGTAACGGGCCATCTCGGTCATGGTCTTGGAGGGGTTGGTCTGGAAGACCAGGCCCGGGGCGTGCGACGACGAGCCCCCGGTGGCGGGCAGTGGGCCCTGGTCGACCACGGTCACTTCGGTCCAGCCGCGCGCGGAGATCTCGTCGGCGAGCGCTGCCCCCACGACGCCCGCTCCGATGATGACCACCCGGGGTCCCGCCATCGCCGCACCTCCGACGTTGAAAGCGATCCAGTTGCTGTCTGCGCAACAGGGTTCAGGTTGCGCAACTCAATGTGCCCGCCGTGCATCGGCGTGTCAAGAGGTCCGCGACGCCGGAAAAACACCCGGGGGCGGCGGGGAGAAAGCAGCGCAAAACGACGAGGCCCGGCAGGCTGACGGCACAGCCTGCCGGGCCTCCCGGGCCGGACTCACACGGGTGTTCTCGCGCGCTACTTGATCCAGGCGTCGACCTTGTCGCGGTTGGCCTCGACCCACTTCTTCGCCGCGGCCTCGGGCGCCATCTTGTCCACCGCGATGTACTTGGCCACGGTGTTCTGGTCGTCGTTCGTCCAGGTGAAGTTCTTCACCAGGTCATAGGCCGGGCTGCCCGACTTGGCGAACTTCGCGCTGACGATCTTGTCGAGTTCGTACACGGGGTAGTCGCAGGCCACCTTCTCCGCGTCGGCGTCGCAGCCCTCCTTGTACTCGGGCAGGCTGACCTTCTTCAGCGGCACCTCGGACATGAACCACTGCGGCTCGTAGAAGTAGCCGATCACCCATTCCTTGTTCTTCTCGGCGTTGCGGTAGGCCTGGATGAGCGCGGTCTCGCTGCCCGCGTACACCACCTTGAAGTCCAGCTTGAGGTTCTTCACCAGCGCCTCGTCGTTGGTGACGAACGACGGGTCGCCGTCGAGGAGCTGGCCCTTGCCGCCCGACTCCGAGGTCTTGAACTTCGACGCGTACTTGTTGAGGTTCTTCCAGTCGGTGATGTCCGGGTGCGCCTTCGCCAGCCACGGCGGCACGTACCAGCCGATGAGGCCCTTGTTGCCGGTCGGGCCGGCGTCGACGGCCGTCTTCTGGTCGGTGATGTACTTCTTCTTCAGGTCGTCGTGGCCCCAGTTCTCCACGACGGCGTCGACCTCGCCCGTGCCGAAGCCCTGCCAGGCGATCTCCTCCTTGAGGTCCTTCTGCTCGACCTTGCATCCGAGGTCGTGCTCGGCGACGTACGCGAGGACCGCCGCGTTCGCCTCGTAGCCCACCCACGGGTTGATCGCGAGGTTGAAGGTGCCGCACTTGCCCGAGCTGCCCGAGCCGGCCGCGCTGTCATCGCCGACCTTCGCGCCTCCGCAGGCCGTGAGGGTGAGGCCGAGGACGGCCAGGCCGGCCGCGCCGGCTCTGAAGTGTCGTGCCATGGTGAGGTGCTCCTTATGCTCCGGCGCGGCGAGCCGCTGCCTGAGTGATCCGGTCGAACATGACTCCGAGCAGGACGATGGCGAGTCCGGCCGCCAGTCCCTTGCCGTACAGCTGGCCCTGCGAGAACCCGGCCACGACGTCGTAGCCGAGGGCGCCCGCTCCCACCAGGCCGCCCACGACGACCATCGACAGCACGTAGATCAGGCCCTGGTTGGTGGCGAGGGTCAGGGCGCCGCGTGACATCGGCAGCTGTACCTTGGTGATGATCTGCCAGGTGTTGCATCCGGTGGACATCGCCGCTTCGACGGTGGTCCCGGGCACGGCCCGCACCCCGTCGGCGATGATTTTGATGGCGACGGGAGCCGCGTAGACGATCGCGGCGACGATCGCCGTGAACCGTGTCGCGCCGAACAGTGCGAGGAACGGCACGAGATAGACGAACGGCGGCATGACCTGGGCCGCGTCCAGAGACGGCCTGAGCAGCCGGTCGACGAGCGCGCTGCGTCCCATCCAGACCCCGAGGACGACGCCGAGCAGCATCACGAGCACGGTGGCCACCGCGGTGGACGCCAGGGTCGTCATGGCGTCCGACCACACGCCGGTGCCGATGAGCAGACCCACGCACACGGCGGAGGTGGCCCCGGCACGCCACCCGCCGAGCACCGTGCCGAGCGCGACGAGGGCGGCGCCGACGAGCCACCACGGGGAGTCGGTCAGCAGGGTCTGGAAGGGGTTCAACAGGCCGTTGGTGAGGACGTCGCGGAAGGCGTTCGTCAAGCCCGACAGGTTGTCCTGTGCCCAGGTGGTCACGTCGGTCGCCGCCTTGGCGATGGTGCTGCCGGTGCTGCCCTCGCCGGGGAACTCGGCGGCCCACAGGTACGTGTGCGACAGGTACACCAGGACCGCGGCCATCACGCCCCCGGCCACCAGCAGGTGCCGCCGCCACTTGAGGAAGGGACTGTCCGAGCCCCGTGCCGTGTCGGCCCGTCCGCTCGCGGCGGTGGTGACCCGGTCGAGCACGATGGCCATGACGACGATGGCCAGTCCGGCGTTGAACGCCGTGCCGACGTCCAGCGACTGCAGGGCCTGGACGACGGTCGCTCCGAGGCCGGGCGCGTTGATCAGGGCCGCGATGGTCACCATGGCCAGGGCGGCCATGATGGTCTGGTTGACGCCCATCACCACGGTCCGTTTGGACATCGGCAGCAGGACCTTCAGCAGCGCCTGGCGCCGCGTCGCGCCCATCGAGTCCGCCGCCTCGACGGTGGTCTCGGGAACCGAGCGGATGGCGTGGGCGGTGATGCGGATCGCGGGTGGTGCCGCGTAGATGGCCGTCGCGATGGTGGCGGAGGCCGGGCCGATCAGGAAGAACAGGGTCAGGGGCGCCAGATAGACGAAGGTGGGCATCGTCTGCATGAAGTCCAGGAACGGCGTCACGACCCGGTTGAACCGGTCGGACAGACCGGCCCACACTCCCAGGGGAAGGGCGAACAGCAGCGCCACGAAGACC
>NZ_JBEOXI010000319.1:0-7840 GCF_040296465.1 Streptomyces sp. NPDC002130 | reverse complement strand
CCCCACGCCCGTCCCGCCAACGCCGCCCCATCCGGACCCCCTCCGACCGTGCCACCACCTGCCGGTGGCTCGTCGGGAAGGCGACATCCACGGCCGTCTGCCTGGGCAGCTTCTGCGGCAGCAGGCTTCGCTGGAGAGCGAGCGCGGTGGCCCGCTCACGGGTGTAGCGACGCGCGTTGTCGGTGGCCACGGCGGACTTGGCGGCCAGCTCCTCGGCATCGGACAGGTCCCTCACCTCGAAGGGTTCGGAATGCCCTGCACGCCAGAAGCTGACGATCCCCAGCGGCACGCCCCGTGCCCGCAGCGGCGCCGTGATCAGAGAGTGCATGCCGTAGCCCAGCACCGGCCCGGGGTGATCCGGGACCAGCGACCGCCATGCTGTAGAGGCTCGGAGGTCGAGCTCGATCCTCGCCTGCCCACCACGGAGGAGGCTGCGGGCCCGCGGAGCGGACGTGGTGGTTGCGAGGAGCGTGCCTGCCGGGTGGAACGGGTGGTTCTCCCGGATGCCCGCGACGGCCACCCGGCGCAGGTCCGCGTCGTCGACCGTCGGCTCCTCTCCGAGCAGGACGGACTCCGTCAGGTCCACGGTGACGAAATCCGCGAACCGGGGCACCGTTACCCGCGCCAGCTCCTGCGCGGTCCGTTCCACATCGAGGCTGGCGCCGATGGCCATGCTGGCGTCGTGCAGCAGCTCCAGGCGGCCATGAGCCGCCTGAGCCCGCTCCCGCTGGCTGCGACCGCGGATGGCCAGCTCCGAGACGGCGGCACCGATGACGAGCAGAAGGACGGCCGTCCAGCGGTCCTCGGCACTCGTGATGGCGAGCATGAACCAGGGTTCTGTCAGGAACAAGTCGAAGCAAACGGTGGCCGAGACCGCCGCGATCAAGCCTGCGATGCGGTCCCCCTGGGCGGCAACCGCCACCACCGCGACGACCAGCACGAGAGCGGTGCTGCTGGTGGGGAAGTGGGTCCGGAACGGCACCAGCACCAGAGCGAAAACCACTGGTGCGACCAGGGCGGACACGATCGCCCGGCTTCTTCTCAGCACGTGCGCACGGCGCTCCACGTCCACTGAGATCGTCTCCTAGGTGGTGAGTGGCCGAGACCCGCTGGACACACCGGGCCACCGTGAATTCGCGGTCTCGCCCCTCGGACCGAGGGCAGCGATGTCCTGCCTTCGGGGTCTGCGGATGTCGTCGGCCGGGCCGGAGGCCTTCCGACGAGCGTCTGCGCCGGATGGCGCTTCGGCGTGAGCGTCCGCAGACCACAAGGAAGCCTTGATGCCTCGGCGCTGTACCACGAGCACAGCCGCGTCGTCCGTGAGGACTCCGCCGACATGTTCACTCAGGTCCTCATGCAGCCGCTCCAGCAGATCGCCGGTGGGCAGCTCCGCCCACGCGCGCAGCCGCTCGGCCAAAGGGTAGTACTCGGCCTGCGGGCTTCGCGCCTCGAGAATCCCGTCCGTGCACATCAGCACCCGTCCGCCGCTGGGGACCTTGATGTACTGCCATTGCCTCGGCGTCTCCGCAAGGTCGGCCAGCCCCAGCGGCAGACCGGGCTCCTCGAACCGGGCCTCCGTGACCTGGCCATCGGCGAGTACGAGCGGGGGGACGTGCCCGCAGTCGATCAGACGCAGATCCTGTCCGAGCGTCTCCGCTATCAGAGCGGTGACGAACTCCTCCTCAGGCTCGCGGGCGGACTGGTCCTCCCACCGCACCAGCTCCTCTTCCATGAGCCCGACGACGGTCCGCAGGTCAGGCTCCCGGTAGGCGCCCTCGCGGAACGCGGTCAGCACCGCCGCGCTCGCGCCGATCGCCGGGAGACCCTTGCCCCGCACATCTCCGATCACCATCCGCGTGCCGTAGGGAGTCCACAGCACCTCGTAGATGTCCCCGCCGACCATCGCCTCGCGCTCGGCCGCCTCATAGAAGCCGTCCGCCGTTACATCGCCTGCCTGCAGCGGCAGCGACCGCAGCAGCAACCGCTGTGCCGTCCCTGCCGTCAGTCTCAGCCGCTTGATGCGCTCCTCGCGCTCCAGTCGCACCCGGCAGACGACGAGGCTCACCAAGCACGCGGCCAGCGCGGAGACACTGATGGCGACCCGGTTGGGCACACTGATGTCCTGGAACACGCCGTATTCGAGGCCGGTCAGCGCCAGGTACAGCGCGCACACGACAGCGGTCATACGCAGACTGAGCAGCGCGGCTGCGACTACCGGGGCGAGCACCGCGAAAGGCGCCAGGCGCAGCAAAGGGTCGGGGATGACCGTGTCCAGCGCGCCGATCAGGGCGACATAGGCCACAAGCGCGGTGAACACACCCCTGTCCTTACCCAGCCTGGCCCGCACGGCGCAACTCCTCACTCTCACCGTCGGCCTCTCCAGGCTCGCACCCTGGCCCTGAGAGGGCCACCCGGATGGCGATCGTCCAGCAGTTGGCGCTCGCCCGGTTCCGAGACGTACGCGGTGTGGTCGCGGACGAAGAGTCTTGGCCGGGGCTGCTGTCAGTCCAGCGGTCCCTGCCAGTCCCCGACGACGGGGATCGTCTTGTCCACCTTGCCCGTGTAGTCACCCGGGAGGATGGGCGAGGTGCCGCTGCCGCGCTGGTTGCCGATGCGGCCGTAGTCGTCGGGGCGTCGACCTTGGTGAACTCGCCGTCCTTTTCGAGCAGGAGGCCGTCCTCGCAGCCGATGCCGACGGTTTCGCCCTTGGCGCCGGCCTCGCCGTGGACGCCTGGAGCAGTTCTCGTTGCGCTTGATCTCCTTGTTGTTCTCGTCGAGGACGAGGGCGCCGGTGCGCTTCTCCTCGGTGCGACTTCTAGTACATCAGCCTTCGGCACCCGGGGAAGGCCGGTTACGAACTCGCCCTCCTCAACCACACCCACCCAACTCTCCCGGAGGGCTACCGCTCCCCCATCACGCCCGTACCCCCCACTGCCGAATACGCCAAGCAGTACGTCTAGAAGCGAACGTTCGCCGGGTGCTTACTGATCGTTTCAGAATGCCGTCCTGCGGAGACGCTGGAGGCCCCATGGAACAATCCTTTCAATCACGGGCCCGGGGGGATGACACCGTATGGAACGGGTGGAGGCTGCGCGAGACCTCGTCCTCGGTTACGTCCGCGCTCTGAACGCGATTGATGAGGCCATGAGGGTGGCGATCCCCTCGCTTGAGCGGCTGGTGGACGTCGTCGGCCTGGCCCGTTCGCGCCGGATCAGCCGGAGTGATCACATCGGCACCTACTTCTACAAGGTCCATGGGGCAGGGTGCCGCTTCGTTAGCGATAACGGCACTCAGGTCGATGTGGACTTCGCAGCCGACGGGAGTGAAATCTTCGACCTCTGGCGGCTCCGTGGGTACGGGCTGAGCTTGCCGGAGCCTCGTGCCGTCACGGATCAGGACATGCGGTCCGCAGTGCAGTCGCTGCAACCGCTGCTCACCGAGGTGCGGCCGGGGTGGTTCAGCGTAGCCAACTGATCGTCTCAGGATGAGGTTCGCAGGCGGCGGATACATATGAGGCCGTAGGCCAGTTCGAGCAGGCCCTGGTGGAGATCGGCGCGTCGTTCGTAGCGGGTGCGGAGCCGTTTGAACTGGTGCAGCCAGGCGAAGGCCCGTTCAACCACCCAGCGCACCTTTCCCGGTCCGGAGCCGTGAGCGACGCCGCGTCGGGCGATCCTCGGCTTGATGCCGCGCTTCCGCAACAGGCAGCGGTACTTGTCGAAGTCGTAGCCTCGATCGGCGTACAGGCGGCGGGGGCGTCCCCGAAGTCCCCGATTCGATGGGATGGCGTCCAGCAGCGGCAGGAGCTGGGTGACGTCGTGTCGGTTCCCGCCGGTGAGCGTGACGGCGAGCGGGGTTCGTGACGGTCGACGATCAGGTGGTGCTTCGAGCCGGGGCGGGCACGGTCGACGGACGAGGGGCCGACGTGAGCCCCCCTTTGAGCACCCGGACGTGCGACCCGTCCACGGAGCAGTCATCCGGGTCCGGCAGGCCGGCGCGGCGAAGCTCGGTCAGCAGAGCAGCGTGCAGGCGCGGCCACACGCCGGCCTCGGTCCAATCCCGGCGAGCATGCGCAGGGTCATATGAGTGACCTGGGCGCCGCTTCCTCGTCTTCCCCGCCGGCGCGCTGGCCGAGGCGCGCGCAGGTGCGGAACAGCTCGCGGTTGCCCAGGCTGGACAGCCGCTCCCGCACGGCCGGGTCGGCTATGACAGGACAGTCTTGAGCTGATTGATCGCCTGAGTGCGAGCCTTGACCGCACCACCGTGGGGCTGGACAAGGAACGTCAGGCGGAGGACGGCTTCGAGGGGGCGAATCGCACACCGCGGGCTGGCGCCCGTCTGCTGGGAGAGTGTACGACGCCCTCCTCGGCGACCGGTCCCACCAACTCGACAGCAACAGGATCCCGCACAGCGCCTGCTGGTCCGGCACTCGCGGACGGCCTCCATCAGCATCGGTCCCGGCTCCGGCAGCGATGGCTCGATCAGCGCCCATGGTTAATCCGACACGCCCCACAGCCGTGACTGTGTCTTCTCCATGACGAGGCCGATCAGATGAGCCGACAGTCGCCGATAGTACGCAACGTCTGCTCAGCCAGCCGGGAGGATGTTCGCGTTGAGTCGGAAGAAGTTGTCGGGGTCGTACTCGTTCTTGAGGTTTACCAGTCGGTCGTAGTTGTCGCCGTAGGCGGCCCGTACCCGGTCCTCGCCTTCCTCTCCCAGGTTGTTCACATACTCGGCTCCGAGGGAGAAGCGGCTCATCTTGTCCCACCACTTCCGTGCCCATTCCTTGTGCACTTGGCTTTCCTGCGGATCCGTCCATACCGACGCGGCGAAGTTGTCGTATTGCGCATTCCGGTGGTGAAAGGCCGCTGCCGTAGGCGGGATGCGGCTGGCGGCGCCGCCGTACTGCTGGAAGACGATGAGGGATCTGGGCGAGGGAGCACTGGCGAAGTGGTCGACGGTGGCCTCGATCGCGTCCTGCGGGATCTCCTCAAGGAAGTGGGACTTCCAGTAGTAATGCAGGCCGATGGGGAAGAAGGGGTCACCGGCGGCTTGCAGCTGCGTGTACGCAACTGGCCCCACCTGATCGACGGTCGGCGGTCCGAAACGTCGGAGTGGCTCCAGCACGCACTCGCCTTGCTCCATCGATCCGGCGTAGAAGACGGAGATGGCGAATACTGGGTCACCGTCGGGCGAGGTCAGGAAAAAGGCGTCAGCGGTCAGCTCGTCCGGGGCTGAACGTGAGTACTCGTAGTAGAACCCGAGGGCTTCCCTGGCCCGCTCCAGGGGATGGATGACGACGCCTCCGAGCACCTCCGGACCCACCGGGTGGAGTTTGAACTCAAGGGAGGTTGCGACGCCGAAGTTCGCGCCGGCCCCCCGCATGCCCCAGAAGAGATCGGGGTTCTCCGTGGCGCTGGCTCTCCGTAGGTGACCATCGGCGGTGACGACGTCGACGGACAGCAGATTGTCGCAGGCGAGACCGTACGTCCGGGCGAGCCGACCCACGCCGCCGCCGAGCGTGAGGCCGGCGACGCCGGTATGAGTGACGACGCCCGTGGTCGTGGCCAGTCCCGACACCTGTGTGGCACCGTCCAGTTCGCCGAGCGTGGCACCACCTTCCACCCGGGCTGTTCGGTTGACGGCATCGACTGTGACGCGGCGCATCCGGGAGAGATCGATCATCAGGCCGCCCTCGCACACTGCCTTGCCGGCGATGTTGTGGCCGCCACCGCGCACGGAAACCAACAGATCGTGCTCACGCGCGAAGGTCACAGCCGCTGTCACATCGGCGTTCCCGGCGCAGCGGGCGATCAGCGCAGGCCGGTGGTCGATCATGCCGTTCCAGACTCGTCGGCCCTGGTCGTACGCGTCATCTCCAGGGAGGAGCAGTTCTCCGCGCAGGCTCTCCCCTAGCCCCTGAGCGACTGATTCCTTGAGCACGGTTCGTTCGCCCGTTCTCGTCGTCACCTCGAGCGGAAGCATGGCGCTCCTTGTTGCGGTCTCGCTGGATGTTGCGCCGGCAGGGCAGGACGGTGAGGGCGCGCATACGAATTGCAATGAACCGCACCCCTACCAGCCGACCAGCCTGCGAACGCCGACGCAGTTCGGACTCGTCCATACGGGTGATGACACGCAGACGGCCGACCTCCATCGGCAGGCCCTCACTGCCTACCTCCGCCGCCGTCCGCACCCGCGTCCTCGGCCCGGGCCACCCTGACACCCTGTTCAGCCGCAACGGCTTGGAAGTAGCGGGACGCCGAGCGCCGGTCCGCGTCACCTGCCGCCCCTCGTCCTGCCTGTTCCCGTCGGTGCGGAGACTGGCAGCTCCTCGTGGCCCCAAGCGAGGCGGCCTACCCGCTGTGGCCGCATACCCGTGTGCAAAGGATCACTCGGAACTCATCCAGCGGCGTGCTGGCTGGCGATACGGGTCACCGTGACCTCGACGGCGACCCGCTCCGCGACATCGTTGGCGGCGAGGGAGGAGATGACGGCGGCCTCCACCCGGTCGTGGACTCTCTGGGCGACGTCCAGCGCCCGCTGGCCGGAGGCCAAGATGCAGCGCACCTCGACGTGCCATCCCGAACCGTCAGGCGATCGGTCGACGCGGATGCCTGCCTCGGGGGACGCGCGGTGAGGCGTGGTGCCCGTCCGGCTGGGCGCGGCGGCTGCCGCGAGGCGGTGGGCAAGACGGGGTTGCAGGCCCGCCACTCCGGGAACTGCGAGAGCTGCCTCGGCCGCAACGCTGAGGAGCGTGGTGGTGCGCATGCCGGTCATCAGGTATCGCCGCCGGGCGGGAGGCCGCGGCCGAGGGGCGGCTCCGGCTCCAGGATGTCGATCACAGTAATGTCGACGGCTGTCGCGGAAAGCCCCAGGGCCTGCCCGGCGGAGTCGAGAACCGCTTGGCGCACCCGATGGACCCGGTCGGGCAGCGGGCGGTCGAGGGCAGCGACCAGGGTCATGGTCACTCGCACGCTACCCGCGCCTTCGGGTAGGAGCCGGCAGGTCACGGTCGTGGCGCCGGGGACCGTGTCCGCTGCCTGCCGCAATACCTTCGCCGCGGCGCTCTCGGCGATGCGCAGGTCCCGGTCCGGGTCGGCCAGGGGCAGCAGCCGCCCGAGCCGTACCTCGGCCCTGACGATGCCCATGACGCGGTCGGCGAGTGCGTGCAGGCCTGCAGTGTCCTCGGTGCGCAGCGGCTGGAGGGCCGCGTCCACCGTGGCCAGTCTCTCGAGGGCTTCGTGGCAGTAAGGGCAGGAGACGGTGTGCGGGTCCGCCGTCGGCGGCGCGTCCCGCTCCTGCTCCCACACCCGGCTGAGCAGACGGCCGCAGGCCAGTACCTCGTCACCAGCGAGCGGGGGCACCGCGTCGGCATCCGGTCCGGTGTAATTCAGGACGCTGGTTGCGGCCCTCTCCCCCAGTTCGCCCGCGCCGTATCCGATGCCGAAGCAGGTAACGCCAACAGCCAACCCGCCCAAGCCGTCGCCCGTGGCCAAGGCGTCCTTGTGCCGACGTCGGAGGCGCCTCTTGCATCGGGCCTGCCCGCACGGTCACCGTGACTGGCTCAATCACTTGCCCTGTGTGCTTGCTGAAGCCAGGTCAATCCGGCCGGGCGTTGCTTGCGTGCGCTCTGCCGGCCCAAGGCTCCCGGGACGGAGGGAGCCTCGTCATTGACGGTGAGACGCCTCGACGGGTAGCACCCTTCGAGGTTGAAGCCGAACGACGCCAGCCCGGTGGGATCGATGCGGCTGAGGTCGGCTTCGCGTAGCCGGGCGTCCGATTACGGCTGGGGTGGCGCCTTCCACAGGCGCCCACCCCCACCCACTACACACACAGCACCATG
>NZ_JBEOXI010000318.1:0-7883 GCF_040296465.1 Streptomyces sp. NPDC002130 | reverse complement strand
CGGCGCCCGTATCCAGGAGGGCGTCTCCGCCCTCGCCGGCTACGGCGGCATCTTCCAGCGCAACACCAAGGCCTCGGGCGTGATCCCGCATCGGCCAGAAGAACACCAGGCCGACGGCGAGGAAGTGCACCATCATCGCGATGTGGCCCGCCTGGGAGCCCATCAGGGTGTCGAAGATCGGGGTGAAGTACAGCCCGTACAGGCTCGCGATGAACAGCGGGATCGTGAACGCCGGGTGCGTGATGATCTTCATGTACCGGCTGTGCAGGAACATCAGCAGCAGCTCACGCGGCCCCTTGCGGCCCCGCCCCGCGGTGGGCAGCGCCCGCAGCGCCAGAGTGATCGGCGCCCCGAGCAGGATGAGGATGGGCGACACCATGCTGATGACCATGTGCTGCACCATGTGCACGCTGAACATGACCATGCCGTAGTCGTTCAGCCCGGTGCACATCATGAGCATGATGCTGAGCACGCCGAGGACGTAGGCGACCGTACGCCCCACCGGCCACTTGTCCCCACGCCGGACGAGCCGTACGACACCCCACCCGTACAGGGCCAGCCCGGCCAGGCAGGCGACGAGGAAGAACGGGTCAGCCGACCACTCAAGACCTCTTCCCAGCGTGAACGGCGGCAGATCCATCGTCATGCCGTGCCCGCTGTGATCCATTCCGCCGGCTCCTGTTTCGTGGGGGTGTGCAGCAAGTTGTCCGCCCACAAGAGTAGAACCGCCCCCGGTCACCGTTACGGCCGGGGGCGGTACGACGCCTCAGGGGCGCGGGGAACTGCGCGACAAGCCACAGGCGACCCGCACCCGGCTGACTACAGCACCCTCAGAGAACGCACTCCGCCTCTTCGTACCGGTCGTCAGGAACGGTCTTCAGCGTCTCCACGGCCTCCGCCAGCGGCACCATCACGATGTCGGTCCCCCGCAGCGCGGTCATCTGCCCGAACTCCCCGCGATGCACCGCCTCCACCGCATGCCACCCGAACCGCGTGGCCAGCACCCGGTCGTAGGCGGTCGGCGTACCGCCCCGCTGCACGTGCCCGAGGATCACCGGGCGGGCCTCCTTCCCGAGGCGCCCCTCCAGCTCCACGGACAGCTGCCGGGCGATCCCGGCGAACCGCTCGTGCCCGTAGATGTCCTTGCCGCCCTCGTCGAACTCCATGGTCCCGGCCCGGGGCTTGGCCCCCTCCGCCGCGACGACGATCGCGAAGCGCTTGCCCGCCTCGAACCGCTCGCCCACCCGGCGGGTCAGTTCCTCTATGTCGAAGGGCCGCTCGGGCACGACGATGGCGTGGGCACCGGCCGCCATGCCGGAGTGCAGGGCGATCCAGCCGGTGTGCCGGCCCATGACCTCGACCACCAGAACCCGCTGGTGCGATTCGGCGGTGGTCTTCAGCCGGTCCAGGGCCTCGGTCGCCACCCCCACGGCCGTGTCGAAGCCGAAGGTGACGTCCGTGACGGCGATGTCGTTGTCGATGGTCTTCGGCACACCCACGACGGGCAGACCGCTGTCCGACATCAGCCGCGCGGCCTTGAGCGTGCCCTCACCGCCGATGGGGATGATCGCGTCGAGGCCGAGCTCCTCGACATGGCCCTTGGCCCGCTCCACGCCGTCCCGCAGATGGGAGGGCTGGACCCGGGAGGACCCGAGAATCGTGCCGCCGCGGGCGAGGATGCCGCCCACCGCGTCCAGGTCGAGCTTGAGGTAGTCGCACTCCAGGAGGCCCTTCCAGCCGTCCCGGAAGCCGATGACCTCGTCGCCGTGGTCGACGACGGCGCGGTGCACGACGGACCGGATGACGGCGTTCAGGCCGGGGCAGTCGCCGCCGGACGTGAGGACACCAATGCGCATAGCCCGAATACCTTCTCAACGTGGGCCGGGGACCGGACCACGTTGTCCGGCTGGAATCCCCGCCACCCTAGCGGCACCGAGGGGCCGGACCGAAGCACGCGTCCGCCTGCTGGACGACCCCGCTCACCTGTGCGGATGGGTCGTCATACGGGCTGTTGACCAGCAGGTTGACGCGTACCTCGGGCACGCTGCGGCGCTGTGCCTAAGCGGGCTGCTGAGCAGCGGCGATGCGCTCGTTGCGCAGTGCCTCGTACCAGCGGTCGTCGGTCGGCGGCAGCGCGTTGACGTCGAGGGCCAGCTTCAGCAGCAGGTCCGCGATCAGCGGGTTGCGCGCGAGCACCGGCCCGTGCATGTACGTGCCGAAGACGGTGTCGTTGTACGCGCCCTCCGTGCCGTCGCCCGTGCCGTTGCCGTTGCCGAACCGCACCTGGGCGAGGGGGCGGGCGGTGGGGCCCAGGTGGGTGACGCCCTGGTGGTTCTCGAAGCCGGTCAGCGGGGGCAGGCCGAGACGCTGGTCGACGTCGCCCAGCACGTCACCGACGCACCGGGCGCCCTCGCCGCGCACCGACACCACGTCCAGCAGCCCGAGGCCGGGCTCGCGCTGACCGAGGTCGTTGATGAACTCGTGGCCGAGGATCTGGTAGCCGGCGCACACGGAGAACACGATGGCGCCGTTCTCCACGGCCCGGGTCAGGCCGCCGTCCCGGCGCAGCCGCTCGGCGGCGAGCCGCTGCGGCCGGTCCTCGCCGCCGCCGATCAGGTAGATGTCGCCGGAGGTCGGGATCGGCTGGTCGCTGCGCACGTCCAGCCGGGCCACGTCCAGGCGCCGCTGCTGGGCCCGGCGCTCGACGACGAGGACGTTGCCCTGGTCGCCGTACGTGCTGAGCAGGTCCGGATAGATCCAGACGATCCGCAGTTGGTTGTCGCTCACAAAAGTCCCCTGACGTCTCGTGCTCAGTTGCCGACGCGGCGGCGCAGGTCCTGGAACGCCGTGTAGTTGGCGATGACCTCGATCCGGCCCGGCGGGCACGCCGCCACCGCCTGGTCGAGGTTCTCGTAGACCTGGAAGTGCTGGTCGGCGACCTCCAGGCGCACCGCCAGGTCCAGCCGCCGGTCGCCGACGACGCAGATCGGGTGGCCGGTC
Source organism: Streptomyces sp. NPDC002130 (assembly GCF_040296465.1). Classification (NCBI taxonomy): domain Bacteria; kingdom Bacillati; phylum Actinomycetota; class Actinomycetes; order Kitasatosporales; family Streptomycetaceae; genus Streptomyces; species Streptomyces sp. NPDC002130. The sequence continues at coordinate 4,883 of NZ_JBEOXI010000318.1, read as the reverse complement.
AGGCGCGAGTAGTCGACGTCCCACAGCCAGGAGGTGTCGGTGCCGTCGGCGGAGCGCGCGTTCACCGACAGGATGACCGGGGTGGGCGGCGGGTCGATCAGGGAGAACGTCTCCAGCCAGCCGGCCGGGTTCTTCGCCAGCAGCAGCCGCAGGTCACGGCCCTGGAACTGGACGACGTCATAGCGCCCGGCCACCGCCTGCACCTGGTACATGCGCTCCAGCGCGACCTGCGGAGGCACCCCGAACACGGCGGCGACGGCGGCCGAGGAGGCGGCGTTGGCCTTGTTGGCGCGGCCCGGCAGCTGGAGGTGGATCGGCCAGGCCGAGCCGTGCGGGTCGAGCACGTGGTCACCGGAGAGCGCCCAGCTCGGGGTGGGGCGGCGGAAGCCGCACTCGCCGCAGAACCAGTCGTCGCCGGGGCGCTGCATCACGCCACCGCACGACGGGCAGGACCAGGCGTCGTCCTTCCACATCTGCCCTGCCGCGACCCAGATCACATTGGGGGAGGACGACGCCGCCCACACCACCAACGGGTCGTCGCAGTTGGCCACGACCACGGCCTTGGAACCCGCGAGTCCCTCCCGCCAGTTCTCGGCGAGCATGCGGGTCTCGGCGGCCCGGTCGAGCTGGTCGCGCGAGAGGTTGAGCAGGGCGATGCACTTCGGGGCGGTGTCCCGGGCGACGCCGGCGAGGTACTTCTCGTCGACCTCGATGACGCCGTAGCGGGCGTCGGAGCTGCCGGCGAGGGCCGAGGTGATGCCGGCCGGCATGTTGGCGCCGAGCGCGTTGGACACGACCGGTCCCGCCGCGCGCAGGGCCTCGGCGATGAGCCGGGTGGTGGTGGTCTTGCCGTTCGTCGCGGAGACCAGGATCACGTCCAGGTTCTGGGGCGAGCCGGGCGAGGAGGTCGGGGTCGAGTTTCAGCGCGACCCGGCCGCCGATCACCGAACCGCTGCCGCGCCCTGCGGCGCGCGATGCCGCCGCGACCGCCTTGCCCGCGGTCACGGCCAGCTTGGCCCGCGGTGAGAGCGGGTCCGAGTTGCCTGCCATCAGTTCTCGATCCTCCTTGCGTACGCGCCGCGCCTTGAAGCCTGACGGCCACGTGGTGTGGACCTCAGCCTATCGAGATCCATTCGCACTCCCGAACCGCGGCACTGTGGCGAACTCGTGTGGGAGACGCGGACCGACAGGACCTTACTCTTGCCGCCATGCGACACAGCTCCATCCCCGGCGCCCACGGCCGCGTGAGACCCCTCACCCTGCACGGCGATCCCATGCTGCACACTCCCTGCGCGGAGGTCACCGACTTCGGCCCCGAACTGGCCCGCCTCGTGGAGGACTTGTTCGCGACGATGTACGCCGCCCAGGGCGTCGGCCTCGCCGCCAACCAGGTCGGCGAGCCGCTGCGCGTCTTCGTCTACGACTGCCCCGACGACGAGGATGTCCGCCATGTGGGCCATGTGGTCAATCCCCGCCTGGCCGAAAAGGACGGCGTGGTGATCCGGGGCCCGGAGGGCTGCCTGTCCCTCCCGGGCCTGGAAGCGGGCACGGAACGCCACGACCACGCGGTCGTCGAGGGCTTCACGGTGACGGGAGAACCGGTCACCGTCCACGGCACGGGCTTCTTCGCCCGCTGCCTGCAGCACGAGTGCGATCACCTGGAGGGCCGGATTTTCGCGGACCACCTGAGCGGCTGGCGCCACCGCAGACTGATGCGGCAGGTGTCCCGGGCATCTTGGTGCCGGGGAGGGTGATCCGAACGACGGTCAGAACCCCGGCCCTCCGACCCGATCCCCCGCAGCCGCAAGCCGACCCCACAACAGGTCCGCCAAACTCCGCACCAACTCCGCACGAGAACAGGGCCGTTCCCCCAGCCACCAGTCCCCGGCCGCATGCATCATGCCGACGATCCCGTGCCCCCACACACGAGCGAGCTGCTGCCCGCCCGGCCCGAGATCCAGCCGCTCCTCGATCACCTGCGCCAGCTCCTCGCCCATCCGCCGCAGCAACGGCGCGCTGTGCTTGCCGACGTCGAACCCTGCGTCCCCCGGCTGGCCCCCCTCCGCGGGGTGCATCAGGAACCGGTACACCTGGGGCCGCAACTCGATCGCCGTGAGGTAGGTGTCCAGTGTCGCCTCGACCCGCTCCCGCCGGTCCGCCGGCGCGTCCAGCGCCGCCCGCAGTGAGTCAAGCAGGGCGTCCGTGTGCCGCATGGCAAGGGCGGCGTAAAGTCCGCCCTTGTCGCCGAAGTGCCGGTAGAGAATCGGCTTGGTGATGCCGGCCTCCGCCGCGATCGCGTTCATCGATGCCTGCGGTCCGTCGCGCAGCACCACTCGGTCGGCGGCCTCCAGCAGCTCACGCCGGCGGCGGTCGGCGGACCGTTGCTGATCGGTCCGCTGCGTGGTGTCCATGGTCTCTCCCCACCCGTGCTGTTTCCATGACGCCTGCGAAAACTAACACTGAAGCGTGCCCCCGACACCGAACGGGTGCCGACCGGTCGGTAGGAGTTGACTTCGACTACCCGCCGGTAACAGACTGGTGTTACCGCAAGTAACATGCATGTGTGCCGCTGGAGGGGACGACATGGCCGAGTTCACCATGGAGCTCAACGACGAACAGAAGGAGGTCCGGGACTGGCTGCACGGCTTCGCGGCCGATGTGATCCGCCCCGCGGCCGCCGAATGGGACGAGCGTGAGGAGACTCCCTGGCCGGTCATCCAGGAGGCCGCCAAGGTCGGCATCTACTCCCTGGACTTCTACGCCCAGCAGTACTTCGACCCGACCGGTCTCGGCATCCCCATGGCGATGGAGGAGCTGTTCTGGGGCGACGCGGGCATCGCCCTGTCCATCGTCGGCACCGGCCTCGCCGCCGTCGGCGTCCTCGCCAACGGCACCGAGGAACAGATCGGCACCTGGATCCCGCAGATGTACGGCGACGCGGGCGATGTCAAGGTCGCCGCCTTCTGCTCCTCCGAGCCCGACGCCGGCTCCGACGTCGCCTCCATGCGCACCCGGGCCGTTTACGACGAGGCCAAGGACGAGTGGGTGCTCAACGGCACCAAGACCTGGGCGACCAACGGCGGCATCGCCAACGTGCACGTCGTCGTCGCGGTCGTGGACGCCGAGCTCGGCTCCAAGGGGCACGCCTCCTTCATCGTCCCGCCGGGGACGCCGGGTCTCGCCCAGGGCCAGAAGTTCAAGAAGCACGGCATCCGCGCCTCGCACACCGCCGAGGTCATCCTCGACAACGTGCGCGTGCCCGGCTCCTGCCTGCTCGGCGGCAAGGAGAAGCTGGACGAACGGCTGGCCCGGGCGCGGGAGCGGGCCAAGGCGGGCGGCGAGCGCGTGAAGAACGCGGCCATGGCCACGTTCGAGGCCTCGCGCCCGGCGGTCGGCGCCATGGCCGTCGGCACGGCCCGCGCCGCCTACGAGGTCGCCCTCGACTACGCGAAGACGCGCGAGCAGTTCGGCCGGCCGATCATCGACAACCAGGGCGTCGCCTTCCAGCTCGCCGACATGCGGACGTCGATCGACGCGGCCCGGCTGCTGGTGTGGCGCGCCTCCTGGATGGCCATCAACGGCAAGCCGTTCACGGCGGCCGAGGGATCGATGTCCAAGCTCTTCGCGAGCGAGACGGCCAAGAAGGTCACGGCCCAGGCGATCCAGATCCTCGGAGGCAACGGCTACACCCGGGAGTACCCGGTGGAGCGGATGCACCGGGACGCGGCCATCTACACCATCTTCGAGGGCACCAGCGAGATCCAGCGGCTGGTCATCGCCCGGACCCTCGCCGGCGTACCCATCCGCTAGCGGTGCCGGAGCGGCGTCAGCTGCTCGATGTCGTAGCGCGCCCGCAGCTCCTCGATCGCCGCCTGGTCCGGCGGGCCCCCGCTGCCGAGGATCTCCAGCAGTTCCTCGAAGTACCGCTCGTGGTCGGGCGGCGGGCTCGCCTGGAAGAACATCTTCGCCGGTGTGCCGGTCGGGTTGGCGAACGCGTGCGGGCATCCCGGGGGCACGGCGATCACCGTCCCGGGTGTCGCCCGCACCACCCGGTTGCCCGAAGCGGACTCCCACGTCCGCCAGTTGTCGGGTGTACGGCTCCGCGGCTCGAAGGCGAGGACGTCCAGCTCGCCCTCCAGCACGTAGAACAACTCCTCGCTGCGGGTGTGCACATGGGCGCCGACATCGAAGCCCGGGGGCACGACCACCTCGAAGGTGGAGGCCATGCGGGAGTGCGTGCCGGTCACCTTGAAGGTGACGCGCTGGGCGGGGGTCTCCATGATCCGGCCGTGGCCGGGTGGGACCAGCAGCCCTTCCGTCGCCGTCATCGCCGGATCACCAGGTCACGGGCAGGGACTCGGGCCCGCGCAGCCGCGTGCCCGTCCTGAAGGTCAGTTCATCGGCCGGAACGGAGAGCCGAAGGCCGGGTACGCCGTCGAGGAGTGCGTCGAGCAGGAGCTCCGACACCATCCGGGCCGGCAGGCCGCCGGGCCAGTGGTGCGGGCCGCAGCCGAAGGAGACATGCAGGTCCGGGTCGCGGCCGAGGTCGCTCGTCCCCGGGTCGGTGAGGACGTCCGCGTCGCGGTGGGGGAGCCGGCGCAGCAGTTCGTCGACGGCCCGGGGACGGATCTCCGGTTCGGCGCGCAGCCGTTCGGCGATGTCGGGCCGGGTCAGAAGCACGTAGAACATCCGGACACACTGGTCGGTGACCGTCTCGCCGCCGATCCGGAGGAGGACCGCGAGACCGACCGCCTCGTCCAGGGTCACCTCCTCCCGGCCCACGGCGGCCCCGAGCAGGGAGGTGACGTCCTCGCCGCTGCCGCCCTCACGCAGGCCGATGAGATCGGAGAAGTAGGCGCCCATCTCCCTCCTGGCCTTCTCGC
>NZ_JBEOXI010000317.1:0-7911 GCF_040296465.1 Streptomyces sp. NPDC002130 | reverse complement strand
GGTCGGCGACCTCGGGGGCCGAGTACTCCGGATGGGCGTGGTCGACGTACAACCGTGCCCCGTTGGTGAGAATCATGTTCGCGGCGCCGATCTCGTCCGCGTCGATCACCGGTGCGGGACCGCTCATTCGCCCCAGATCGAAGCCTCGGGCATCTCGCAGCGGAGATTCCACTTCGTAATCCCAGCGTGTGCGCTTGGCCCGTGGCACGCCCGCTGCGGCGGCGTAGGCAAGCACCGCCTGCGTTGAAGTGAGAATCGGATTCGCCGACGGCTCACTGGGTGAAGATATTCCGTATTCGACCTCGACACCGATGATCCGCTGCATGACACAAGAGCCTATGTGATTGCGGCGCGGCGCCTACAGGCGTGGCACAGTTGGAGGAATGCACCAACCTCTCACCGCAGACCTGAATCCCGCGGACGAGGTAGTCGCCGTGTACGACCGGACGGGTAATCCGATCGGCCGAGCAACGCGTTCCGTCGTCTACTCGGGGGGGCTCTGGCACGCGAGCGCGGGCGTCCTGGTTCGCAACGGGGACGGCTCTCGCATCTACGTTCATCGCCGAACCGACACGAAAGCGGTGTTCGGGGGCTATCACGACTGTCTTGCCGGAGGTGTCGTGGATCCAGGTGAGACGCCGCAGGAAACTGCGATCCGTGAAGTCGGCGAAGAACTCGGAATCTTCGGAACAGCAGATCAGCCACTCCAACTGACCGAAATCGCTCGAAAATCCTGGGACGGTGAGTGGGAGAACTCTCCGTTGCGCTGTCACCTGTTCGCGTTCGAACTCAGATACGACGGGCCGATGGCACATCAACCCAGCGAGATCGCCGAAGGTTGGTGGTGGACGCCGAAGGAACTCGGCGCCCACCTGCAGGATCCGTCGTGGCCGTTCGTTCCGGACTCACGCGCGCTGCTGGCCGACTATTGCTGGAGCTGAACACCACTGGAGCTTGAACACCACTGGGGCTTGGACCCCCGTACGCGCCGTGAGCGCGCACCGCGCAGCCCGTCTTGTCGTGCTCACGCAGGCATCGTGCGTGATGCCCGCTCCCCGCCGCAACAGAGTTTTCGCCCTGGGGAACGCCCGGGGAAATCCCTGGAAACGCCGGGCCGGACCGCATGACCGCCCGGAAACGCCCCGCTTCGCCCCCTTGTGCCGAGCGCCATGAACGTCTTGGGTGGGACGGGTGATCCCGGCCCGGGCCGCCGAAGAGCCCGGACCGGTGGCATGGTGGAATCTCAGGAGGATCCCGACATGTCCGATTCGGTAAGTGGCTGTACCCGGCCACGCACCTCAATGTCCGAAGCCGAGGTCGAGGCCCTCGTCCGCGGCATCTGCTTCAAGACCGGCCCTCCACGCCGCCTCGGTGTCGAGGTGGAATGGCTCGTCCACGAGTTGCGCGCACCGCAGCTCCCCGTCACCCCCGAACGACTCGAAGCGGCCTACACGGCACTGCGGCCGCTGCCTCTGAGGTCGGCGCTCACCGTGGAACCCGGCGGCCAGCTGGAGCTGAGCTCGCCCCCCGCCGCCTCCCTGACGGAAGTCATCGACACCGTCTCCGCCGACCTCGACGCCGTCCGCGCGGTCCTGCGCCAGGACGACCTCGCCCTCGTCGGCCTCGGCCACGATCCCTGGCACGAACCCCGCCGGTTCCTGCGCGAACCGCGCTACGACGCCATGGAGAGGTGCCTGGACCGCACGGGCCCCGCAGGCCGCGCCATGATGTGCGCCTCCGCCTCCGTCCAGGTGTGCCTGGACGCCGGCCACGAGGAGCCCGGGCCGCAGGGCCTGGTGCGGCGCTGGTGGCTGGCCCACCATCTGGGCGCGGTCCTGGTCGCCGCGTTCGCCAACTCCCCGCTCGCCGGGCACCGGCCGACCGGCTGGCTGTCCACCCGGCAGCTGGCGTGGACCCGCATCGGCGCCGACCGGGCGGGCGGACCGCGACTGGACACCGACCCGCGCGGCGCCTGGGCCCGGCACGTGCTGGACTCCCCCGTGATGTGCGTACGGCGGGAGGGCGGGCCCTGGGACGTCCCCGAGGGGCTCACCTTCCGGGACTGGATCCGCACCGGCGCGCCCCGGCCGCCCACCCGGGAGGACCTCGACTACCACGTCACGACGCTCTTCCCGCCGGTCAGGCCGCGCGGCCATCTCGAACTGCGCATGATCGACGCGCAGCCCGGAGACGACGGCTGGATCGTGCCGCTCGCCGTGACGGCGGCGCTGTTCGACGACCCGGAGGCCACCGAGACCGCCTACCGGGCCGTGAAGCCGCTGACCGAGCGGACACTGGGGCTGCCCGCGCCGCACAATCCGCTGTGGCTCGACGCGGCCCGCGGCGGTCTGGCCGACGCGGAACTGCGCGAGGTTGCCGTCACGTGCTTCACGACCGCACTGGACGCCCTGCCCCGGCTCGGCGCCGGCCCCGAGGTCATCGAGGCCGTCACGGCCTATCTGGACCGCTACGTCGTCCTGGGCCGCTGCCCCGCCGACGACCTGCTCGACCGACAGCGTGGCGCGGACGGTCGCGCCCACGGGAAGGACTTCCGCCCATGACCGACACCGAATCCGCTGTCGACGCCCAGGCCGTCGACCCCGAGGTGCTCCGTGAGCGGGCGGTCGCCTCCCTCGTCGTCGCCCGCGACCGCACCACCCTGCTGACGAGCTGCGTGGAGGATCCCGACCTGACCGCGCAGCACTCGCCGCTGATGTCGCCGCTGGTGTGGGACCTCGCGCACATCGGCAACCAGGAGGAGCAGTGGCTGCTGCGGGCCGTCGCGGGGCAGGAGGCGATACGCCCCGAGATCGACGGCCTCTACGACGCCTTCGAGCACCCCCGAGCCGAGCGGCCGAAGCTGCCCCTGCTCTCACCTGCCGAGGCCCGCACCTACGCGGCAGACGTGCGCGGCCGGGCCCTGGACGTGCTGGAGCGGCACGCGTTCCACGGGACGCGGCTGACGGAGGCCGGGTTCGCCTTCGGGATGATCGCGCAGCACGAACAGCAGCACGACGAGACCATGCTGATCACCCATCAGCTGCGCACCGGCCCGCCGGCCCTGACGGCGCCCGACCCGGAGCCGGTGCCGCTGTTCACCGGTCCGTCCGAAGTCCTGGTCCCGGGCGGCCCGTTCACGATGGGCACCTCCGACGAGCCATGGGCCCTGGACAACGAACGCCCCGCGCACCGGCGCGAGGTCGAGCCCTTCCGCATCGACACCACCCCGGTGACGAACGGCGCCTACCGGGCGTTCATCGAGGACGGCGGTTACGACAACCCGCGGTGGTGGACGGCCGACGGCTGGGCGCACATCCGCAGGTACGGGATCGACGCGCCGCTGTTCTGGTGGCGCGACGGCAAGCAGTTCCTCAGGCACCGGTTCGGCGTCACCGAGGTCGTACCGGCGGACGAGCCCGTGGTGCACGTGTCCTGGTACGAGGCCGACGCCTATGCCCGCTGGGCGGGACGCCGGCTGCCCACGGAGGCCGAGTGGGAGAAGGCGGCCCGGCACGACCCGGCCGCCGACCGCTCGATGCGCTACCCCTGGGGCGACGCCGACCCGGGGCCCGAGCACGCCAACCTCGGTCAGCGGCACCTGCGTCCGGCGCCCGCCGGGAGCTACCCGGCCGGTGAGTCGCAGCTCGGCGTACGGCAGCTGATCGGTGACGTGTGGGAGTGGACGGCGAGCGACTTCCTGCCGTACCCGGGGTTCAAGGCGTTCCCGTACAAGGAGTACTCGGAGGTCTTCTTCGGGCCCGAGTACAAGGTGCTCCGTGGCGGCTCGTTCGCCGTGGACGCCGTGGCCTGCCGGGGCACCTTCCGCAACTGGGACTATCCGATCCGCCGGCAGATCTTCTCCGGGTTCCGCACGGCCCGGTCGGAGGACGTCTGATGTGCCGTCATGTGGCGTACGTGGGGCCACCGGAGGCGCTGGGCGGGCTGCTGGTGGAGCCCCCGCACGGGCTGTACCGGCAGTCGTGGGCGCCCCGGCACCAGAAGTACGGGACGGTCAACGCCGACGGTTTCGGCGTGGGCTGGTACGCCGAGGGCGACCCGGTGCCGGCCCGCTACCGCCGTGCCGGGCCGATCTGGGCGGACCTGTCGTTCGCCGATCTCGCCCGGGTCGTACGGTCCACAGGACTGCTCGCCGCGGTGCGGGACGCGACCCTGTCGGGCGCGGACGCGGAGGCCGCCGCGGCCCCGTTCGCCGCGGGGACCTGGCTGTTCAGCCACAACGGGGCGGTCAGGGGCTGGCCCGGTTCACTGGCCTCGCTGTCCCGGACGCTGCCGCACGAGGACCTGCTGTCGCTGGAGGCCCGCAACGACTCGGCGCTCGTGTGGGCGCTGGTGCTGGCGCGGTTGCGAGGCGGCGACGAGGAGGGCCAGGCGATGGCCGACACGGTCCTGGAGGTCGCCGCCGCGGCCCCTGATTCCCGGCTCAACCTCCTCCTCACCGACGGCGACACCATCACCGCGACCGCCTGGGGCGACGCCCTCTGGTACCTCGCCCGGCCCGGCGGCGGCACCGTCGTGGCCTCCGAGCCCTACGACGACGATCCGCACTGGCAGGAGGTCCCCGACCGCACCCTGCTCGTGGCGAGCCGCACCGACGTGCTGCTCACGCCGCTGAAGGAGCCGGCCGACGCCTCCGTGCCCGCACTCGTGAAGGAGCCCCGTACGTGAGCCCGTTCCGTCTCACCCGCACCCTGCCCGAGGACGCCACCGACGCCGCGCTGCGCGCCGATGTCCACCGGGGTCTGACCGGCCACCCCAAGTCGCTCCCGCCGAAGTGGTTCTACGACGCCCATGGCAGCGACCTGTTCGAGAAGATCACGGAACTGCCGGAGTACTACCCGACGCGCGCGGAGCGGGAGATCCTCCTCGCGCGTTCCGGCGACATCGCCGCTGCGACCCGGGCGCGCACCCTGGTGGAGCTCGGCTCCGGCTCCTCGGAGAAGACCCGGCATCTGCTCGACGCCCTCACGGATCTGCAGACCTACGTCCCTGTCGACGTCAGCGAGAGCGCCCTCGCCCAGGCCGGACAGGCGCTCGCCGCCGAGCGGCCGGGCCTGGACGTGCACGCGCTGATCGCCGACTTCACCGCGGAGCTGACCCTGCCGGAGACGCCGGGGCCCCGCCTGGTGGCCTTCCTCGGCGGCACGATCGGCAATCTGCTGCCCGCCGAACGCGCCGCGTTCCTGGCGTCCGTACGCGCCCTGCTCACCCCGGGCGACGCCCTGTTGCTGGGCACCGACCTGGTCAAGGACGAGGAGGTGCTGGTCCGGGCGTACGACGACGGGGCCGGGGTGACGGCCGCGTTCAACAAGAACGTCCTGACCGTGATCAACCGCGAGCTGGGAGGCGACTTCGAGCCCGCCGCGTTCGACCATGTCGCGTTGTGGGACGCCGGGCACGAGTGGATCGAGATGCGGCTGCGCTCCCGTACGGCACAGACGGTGAAGGTGCCGGCGCTCGATCTCGCCGTCGACTTCGCGGCCGGTGAGGAGATGCGGACCGAGGTGTCGGCGAAGTTCCGGCAGGAGGGCGTGCGCGCCGAACTGTCGGCGGTGGGCCTGGACCTGACGCACTGGTGGACGGACGGCCCGGGCCGGTTCGCGCTGTCGCTGAGCGTGGCGCGCTGACCCGGTGAGCGCCTGGGCGGCGGTGGGGCCGGGAGACGACGTCTCGCGCTTCGCCGCCGCGTGGGGCACGGTGGAATGACGCGTGACACTCCCGTCACTGGAACGTCACTGGAAGAGGAGCAGCGGCATGTCGAACCACACCTACCGGGTCACGGAGATCGTCGGCACCTCGCCGGACGGCGTCGACCAGGCCATCCGCAACGGCATCGACCGGGCCTCGCAGACGCTGCGCAACCTGGACTGGTTCGAGGTGACGCAGGTGCGCGGCCAACTCGAGGACGGGCAGATCGCACACTGGCAGGTGGGGCTCAAGGTGGGCTTCCGGCTCGACGAGTCGGAGTAGACGGGGGCGCGGGCGCTCCCGGCAGGCACTGTCAGTGCGCGGACGGTGATCCGCGCAACCACCTCGTTGACCACGCTGTGTTCGACGGTGTAACTCCAGCCCATGAGGAGCATCGCTCCGAGCACGTTCGTGAAGTCGTCCGGAAGGGTCTCGGTCTTGAAAACCGGGACATACGCTTCGGTGGACTTGCTGGACATAATGGTCCCCTTTCCGAGGGATCATCGGCAGCAACACCATTGGGCATTGCTGCCTTGTGGTTGTGGGTGTCTCACGCTATTGAGTTCTCAAAGATCATGTGCTCGAGGGTTTCTTCCCTGGCCTATTCAGGGTTCCCAAGAGCCGGCATTCAGGCTTGTGACGATATGAAGTTGTTGGGACAGACCAACACTGAGGTTTTCCAGACTCTGAGCTGGTATCCAGATTGCTTGCCAGCTGGCCTGTGTTGCTGGCCCTTACTGGCTTGCTGATACATAGTTTGCACTATGGGGGCATAGTCTGTCAACTCTGCAGGTAGGGGTGCATTTTTAGGGGCATTTCTGTGGACCTGATAGACCTCCCAGGGTTGTGAACTGCCCCTAGGGCTGCACTGCACCACTGGCCAACCCCAGGAAGGGTGATCCTGGCCCTGAGATCAATTCTCAGGGCCTATGAGGCACTATGGGTACATAGTGCCCAGAATGGCCCCAGGATTGCCCAGGGCCACCCTCAGGCCCATTAAAACCAATAGTTGACACATAGCTTGCACTATTGGTGCATAGTGACCTAATGTCAGGGACACACCAGCTAGTCAAGCTGGCCCAGGGGGCAAGTGCCCCAGGGGAACATCCCAAACCAGTGAGGTCACCCATGGGAGAACACCACCCAAATGCCACCACAGCCCAGCCGGCCCCACACTTCCCCCAGCGAGACGGGGGAGTGCGATGAAAAAGATCAGAGTCATCTGGGAAGAGCACAGCACACACCAGCAGGAGTTCGACGTTCCGGACGACTTCGCAGTCGAACAACACGAAGAAGGATACGACCTCAGCAACGCGCTCGCCAGCCTCGTAGACGAGCGCGGCGACGGATTCCTGGGACTCGAACGCACCGTAACTGACGTGACCGAGCTATGAGCGACCAAACGACAGTCGCCGTCATCGAATACACCGATCACCACGGTGAAGTCAGATACTTCGACGACGGAGTCTGGGCTGACATCGAACTACCGAGCATCCGTGCGAACGCCGGCAGATACCTGTTCACCAACGAATCTCTCACCTGCACCGGCGACCACAAGAACGGAAGTTTCACCGTCGACTTCGGTGGCGGAGAAACGATTTGGTACGCATGGCCGAGTGCTGACCCTCGACGCACAGGACGCCGCGAACACCAGAATCATCGGTTGCATCGGTCGCCAGGCGACGGCTCGGTGTGCGTCTTGCCCACACCATCAAGCGATCGCGCGAGTCGGAGTACAGCTTCGGGAGCATGGAAGCAGTCTTGCTCAGATGAGACCGCCGCGTCGCGCAGCCTTGAGCGCGTCGCGTCGGTTGCTCACTTCCAACTTGCGATAGATCCCGCGAAGGTGCGTCTTGATCGTGTTGACCGAGAGGAACAGCGTGTCGGCGATCGACTCCGTGGTGTCTCCCGAAGCCAGTTCGCGTAGCACGGTGTACTCACCCGGGGTGAGGATCGGCGCACTCACCAGCTCCTGTGGGCGTACTCGATTGCGTACCTGTTCGGCAAAAACTTCCTGATCTCCGAAATGTCCACTGAACTCGTCGAATATCGGCCGCAGGGCTGTTCCGTAGTCGAGGAAGGGCCGCAGGAGGCCACCGGTTTCTGCGGCGTGGAGAGCGTGTCCCCGGTGTCCCGCTTGGCCGACGCCCGCAGTGTGGACAGCGACTCGACCCCGGCGGCGTCCAGCGGGGCGCCGGTGTTGGC
>NZ_JBEOXI010000316.1:0-7945 GCF_040296465.1 Streptomyces sp. NPDC002130 | reverse complement strand
GGCCCGGTTGCGCGCGGCGTCGGCCCGCAGGCACGGCTCGTCGCCCTCCAGGGCGGTGCCGAGCTGAAGCAGCTCGGGATGGTCGACGGGCTCCTGGGGCGTCGGGAAGGGGGGCGGGGCGGTGGACATGAAGCCAGCGTAAAGCATTGGGAACAAAACTGGACCGCGGTCCGGTTAGGATGCTAGAACGTTAAACGGACCCCGGTCCGGATCGTCATCAGTGCCTCAGAGCAGCGCCTAGATGTGGGAGTCAGCATGTCCGTTCGTATCCTCGCCCTCGTCGGCAGCCTCCGCGCCGGTTCGCACAACCGTCAGCTCGCCGAGGCGTCCGTCAAGCTCGCCCCCGAAGGTGCCGAGGTGGACCTGTTCGAGGGTCTGGCCGAGATCCCCTTCTACAACGAGGACATCGACGTGGAGGGTAGCGTCCCGGCCGCCGCCGCGCGGCTGCGTGATGCCGCGAACGCCGCCGACGGCCTGATCCTGTTCACCCCGGAGTACAACGGGACCATCCCGGCCGTGCTGAAGAACGCCATCGACTGGCTGTCCCGCCCGTACGGTGCCGGTGCCCTCAACGGCAAGCCGGTCGCCGTGGTCGGCACCGCGTTCGGCCAGTACGGCGGTGTCTGGGCGCACGACGAGACCCGCAAGTCCGTGGGCGTGGCCGGCGGCAAGGTCCTGGAGGACGTCAAGCTGTCCATCCCCGGCTCCATGACCCGCTTCGCCGAGACGCACCCGGCCGACGACGCCGAGGTCGCAGAGCAGCTGACCGAGGTCATCGCCCGTCTGCACGGTCACGCCTCGGAGCCCGCCGCGGCCTGACGCCTCACCTCGTGCCCACGGAGGGGCCGCGGCCGGGAACGGCCCCGGCCCCTCCGGAACATCGGCGGCAGTCGCTCGGACCGGCTGCGGCTGCTCACGCTCAGACCGGCTGCGGCTCAGGCTCAGACCGGCTGCGGCTCGCGCTCAGGCCGGTGGATCGGCCTGTCCGCGCCGGTGAGTGGAGCGCCCGTGCCGCCGTGCCGTACCGCGATGATCTCCGCCGCGATCGACACGGCGGTCTCCTCGGGCGTACGGGCCCCCAGGTCAAGGCCGATCGGAGACCTGAGCCGGGCCAGCTCGCGCTCGCTGACGCCCGCGTCCCGCAGCCGCCGTTCGCGGTCCTCGTGGGTGCGGCGGGAGCCCATGGCGCCGACGTAGGCGACGGGCAGCCGCAGTGCCTCCGTCAGCAGGGGGATGTCGAACTTCGCGTCATGGGTCAGCACGCACAGCACCGTGCGCCCGTCGGTCCTCGTGCGCCGCAGGTAGCGGTCGGGCCAGTCGACGACGATCTCATCTGCCTCGGGGAAGCGGGCCCGGGTCGCGAAGACAGGGCGGGCGTCGCACACGGTGACGTGGTAGCCGAGGAACTTCCCGGCCCGTGCCAGGGCCGCCGCGAAGTCGATCGCGCCGAAGACGATCATGCGGGGCGCAGGGGCGGCCGACTCGACGAGCAGCGTGAGACCGCCGGGGCAGTGCGACCCGTCCTCGGAGAGTTCCACCGTGCCGGTGCGCCCGGCGGCGAGCAGGGCGCGGGCCCGGTCGAGCGCGGCACGGTCCAGGTCCGGGGCACCGCCGAGACCGCCGACGTACGAGCCGTCGGGACGGACCAGCAGCGCCCGGCCGAGGAGGCCGGACGGGCCCCGGGCCACCCGGGCGAGGGCCACGGGTTCCTCCCGGGCGGCGGCTGCCAGGGCGGCGGTCTCGGCCGGACGGGCGCCCCGGAACGGGGTGATCATGACGTCGATCGTCCCGCCGCAGGTCAGTCCCACCGCGAAGGCGTCCTCGTCGCTGTAGCCGAACCGCTCCACCACGGCCTCGCCGTCCTGGAGGGCCTGGAGGCACAGGTCGTACACCGCTCCTTCCACGCAGCCACCGGAGACCGAGCCGACGGCCGTGCCGTCGGCGCACACGGCGAGCGCGGCGCCGGGAGGGCGCGGGGCGCTGCCGCCGACCGCGACCACCGTGGCGACGGCGAAGTCCCGGCCCTCCTCGATCCACCCGTGCAGGGGCCCTGCGAGATCAAGCATCGCCGCCCGCCAGCACGCGGTCGGGCCGGATCGGCAGGTTCCGGTGGCGTACGCCGGTCGCGTGCCACACGGCGTTGGCGACCGCCGCGGCCGCGCCCACGATGCCGACCTCGCCGATGCCCTTGATGCCCACCGGGTCGTCCGGCTCGGGGTCGTCGACCCAGTCGGCCTCGATGTGCGGCACGTCGGCGTGCGCGGCGACGTGGTAGCCGGCGAGGTCGGCGCCGTAGAGGCCGCCGCTCGCCCGGTCGCGGACGGCTTCCTCGTGCAGGGCCATGGAGATGCCCCAGATCATGCCGCCGACGAACTGGTTGCGGGCGGTGAGCGGGTTCACGATCCGGCCGGCCGCGAAGATGCCCAGCATGCGGCGGACGCGGATCTCCCCGGTGGCGGGATCGACGGCGACCTCGGCGAACTGCGCCCCGAAGGAGTGCCGCTCCTTCCGGGCGAGGGCGCCGACGGCCTCGGCCGTGTCCGACCGTACGGTGACGCCCTCCGGGGGGATGTCGGCGCCGGGCGGGAGGCTCCGGCGCAGTTCCCCGGCGGCTGCCATGACGGCCCAGCCCCAGGAGCGGGTGCCCGCCGAACCGCCGGCGATCATGGCGGGACCGAGGTCGCTGTCCCCGATCCGCACCCGGACACGGTCCGCGGGCACGTCCAGGGCGTCCGCGGCGATCAGGGTGAGCGCGGTCCTCGCGCCGGTGCCGATGTCCGCGGCGTTGACCCGCACCGTGAAGGTGCCGTCCGCCTGTGCGGTCACGGCCGCCGTGGACGGCATGGCCATCGCGGGGAAGGAGGCCGCCGCGGTTCCCGTGCCGAGCAGCCAGCGGCCCTCCCGGCGCAGGCCGGGCCGCGGATCCCGCCCGTCCCAGCCGAACCTGCGGGCGCCTTCCCGGAAGCAGGCGATCAGGTTGCGGCTGCCGAACGGCAGCCCTGACACGGGGCCCACCGCGGGCTCGTTGCGGACCCGCAGTTCGATGGGGTCGACGCCGCATCGCTCGGCGAGCTCGTCGAGCGCCGACTCCAGCGCGAACGAGCCCGACGCCTCGCCCGGGGCGCGCATCCAGGTCGGGGTGGGGACGTCGAGCTTCACGAGCCGGCTGGCCGTGTGGTGGGCGTCGGCGGCGTACATCGACCGGCTCGCCGCGGCGCTCGGCTCGACGAAGTCGTGCACGGTCGAGGTCTGGTTCAGGGACCGGTGCTCCAGGGCGCGCAGCCGCCCGTCCGCGTCGGCGCCGAGCCTGACGCGCTGGGCGGTGGGGCTGCGGTGGCCGGCGAGGGAGAACATCTGCCGGCGGGTCAGGACGACCCGCACGGGGCACTGCAGCACCGTCGCGGCCATCACGGCGGCCACCTGGTGCGCCCGGGTGCCCTTGCTGCCGAAGCCGCCGCCGACGTGTTCGGAGCGGACCCGCACGGAGGCGGGGTCGAGGGAGAAGAGGTTAGCGAGCTCGTCGGCGACCCAGCCGGTGCCCTGGTTGGAGTCGACGACCTCCAGTCGGCCGTCCTCCCACCGGGCCGCCGCCGCGTGCGGCTCCATCGGGTTGTGGTGCTCCTCGGGGGTGGTGTACTCCGCGTCCACCACGACGGCGGACGCCGCCAGTTCGGCCTCCAGGTCGCCTTTCTCCACCACGGCCGGCATGTGCCCGTCGAGCGGGTACGCCTCGGACTCGCGCCGCGCGGAGAACGCGACGTCGTGCGGCTCCCGGTCGTAGTGCACCACCAGGGCCCCGGCGGCCTCCCGGGCCTGCTCGGACGTCTCGGCGACGACCAGGGCCACCGGCCAGCCCATGTGGGGCACCCGGTCGTGCTGGAAGAGGCCGGTGCTCGGGTCCGGCGCGACGCCCATCATGCCGGTGAAGGCGGTGTCGACGCGCGGGGCGTTGCCGTGGTGGAGCACAGTGAGGACGCCGGGCATCGCGAGCACGGCGTCGGTGTCCAGGGCGCGGACACGGCCGCGGGCCACGGTCGACAGCACCAGCCAGCCGTGGGCGAGGTTCGCGAAGGGGATCTCGCCGGCGTAGCGGGCCGCGCCGGTGACCTTGTCGCGGCCTTCGACGCGGGTGTGCGCGGTGCCGGCGTTGCCCTGGGTGACGGTGGTCATCGGGCGGCCTCCTCGGCGAGTTCGCTCAGCACGGCCACGACGAGGTTGCGCATCAGGGTCACCTTGTATCCGTTGTGGGGCAGGGGTCGGGCGGCCGCAAGTTCGGCGTCCGCGGCGGCCGCGAAGTGCTGGGC
The DNA here is from genome assembly GCF_040296465.1 of Streptomyces sp. NPDC002130. Lineage (NCBI taxonomy): Bacteria > Bacillati > Actinomycetota > Actinomycetes > Kitasatosporales > Streptomycetaceae > Streptomyces > Streptomyces sp. NPDC002130. The sequence continues at coordinate 3,641 of NZ_JBEOXI010000316.1, read as the reverse complement.
GTCGGCCTTGGCGCCGGTCAGGACGCGTTCGGCCGTGCGGGCGCGCCAGGGGCGGGAGGCGACCGCGCCGAACGCCAGCCGCACGTCGTGGACGTGGCCGTCCCGCACGTCGAGCGCGGCGGCTACGGAACCGATGGCGAAGGCGTACGAGGCCCGCTCGCGCACCTTGCGGTAGCGGGAGTTGGCCGCTGTCGCGGTGGCCGGGAGGGTGACGCCGGCGATGAGCGCGCCCGGCGGCAGGGCGGTCTCCAGATGTGGGGTCTCCCCCACCGGAAGGTAGAAGTCGGCGAGCGGCAACTCGCCTGCCCCCGCAGCCGTTTCGTACGACACGCTCGCGTCGAGGGCGGCCAGTGCCACGCCCATGTCGGAGGGGTGGGTGGCCACGCAGTGGTCGGAGGCGCCCAGGACGGCGTGATTGTGGTGCTCACCCGCGATCGCGGGGCAGCCGCTGCCGGGATCGCGCTTGTTGCAGGGAGAGTGGACGTCGGCGAAGTAGCCGCAGCGGGTGCGCTGGAGGAGGTTGCCGCCGACGGTGGCCATGTTGCGCAGCTGCCCGGAGGCTCCGGCCAGCACCGCCTGTGCCAGGGCCGGGTAGCGGCGCCGGACCTCGGGGTGGGCGGCCAGGTCGCTGTTGGTGACGGTCGCCCCGATCCGCAGCCCGCCGTCCTCGGCCGGCTCGACGCGGTTCAGAGGCAGTTCGCGTACGTCCACAAGCCGGGCGGGCCGTTCGACGCCGGTCTTCATCAGGTCGACGAGGTTGGTGCCGCCGCCCAGGAACCGGGCTTCCCCGTCGCCGTCGAGCAGTGCCACGGCGCCGGAGACGTCGTACGCCCGTTGGTAGCCGAACTCCCTCATGCCGCCGCCCCCTTCGTCTCCTGAGCGGCCCGGGCCACGGCCTGGACGATCGACACGTAGGCGCCGCAGCGGCACAGGTTGCCGCTCATGCGTTCGCGGATCTCCTCCGGGGTCAGCGGCGGTGGCCCCGCCTCGGGCCGGACGTCGCCGGTGACGGCGCTCGGCCAGCCGGCCGCGTGCTCCTCGATCACGGCGATGGCCGAGCAGATCTGGCCCGGTGTGCAGTAGCCGCACTGGAAGCCGTCCAGGTCGAGGAACGCCTGCTGCACGGGGTGCAGCCGCTCGCCCTCGGCCACGCCTTCGATGGTTGTCACCTCGCGCCCCTCGGCGGCCACGGCGAGCTGGAGGCAGGCCAGACTGCGGCGGCCGTCGAGCAGGACCGTGCAGGCACCGCACTGGCCCTGGTCGCAGCCCTTCTTGGTGCCCGTCATGTCGAGTCGTTCGCGCAGGGCGTCGAGCAGGGTGGTGCGGTGGTCGACGGTCAGCGTGTACTTGTCGCCGTTGACGGACAGGGTGAGGTCGCTGGACGTCGATGGGGGCATGGGGAAGCCTTCTCTCTCACATCGCCGAGTAAGGGGGCGGGGGCACTGCGGGTGGTGGTGCCGGTCCGCGGCCGGACGGGATGCGGGGCGGGCCCGCACGCGACGTGTCCGGCACGGGCTGTCCGCACGGGTGGCCCGCCGATACGATGGAACAAGCGGACAGTTGTCCGCTACTCGGGAAACGTAACGGACAACTGTCCGCTTAGCAAGGTCGGGTTTCGGCCGCGGCCCGCGAGGAGTACGAGTGCGGCAGAAGAAGGACGCCCCCCTGCGCTCGGACGCGCAGCGCAACCGTGAGCGCATCCTGGCGGTGGCCCTGGAGGAACTGACACGTTCGGCGGACGTCCCGCTGAGCGCGATCGCCAAGAAGGCGGGCGTCGGGCAGGGCACCTTCTACCGCCACTTCCCCACCCGCGAGGCACTCGTGCTGGAGATCTACCGGCACGAGATGCAGCAGGTAGCCGACACCGCGGCACCGCTGCTGGAGAGCCGGGAGCCCGACCGGGCGCTGCGCGAGTGGATGGACCGGCTGGCGCGGTTCGCCATGACCAAGGCGGGCCTGGCCGACGCGATCCGCCAGGCCACCAGCGCACCGGGGCAGCCGGCGAAGCCCGGGCACGCCCCCGTGACCGAGGCGGCCGAGCTGCTGCTCCGGGCCGCGGAGGAGGCCGGCACCATCCGCCCGGGGGTCACCGCGGACGACCTCTTCCTCGTCATCGGCGGGCTCTGGACGCTGCCCCCCGGCACCGACTGGCAGCCTCGCGCCACCCGCCTGCTGGATTTCGTCATGGACGGGCTGCGCGTGGGGGCGGCTGCCGGACGTCAGGGGCAGTCGTAGGTGAAGCCGGCGCCGGCCGTGCGCGGCGTCCCGGAGAGGATGCGCAGTTCGGCCCGGGCCGTCCGGTGCCCCGTGCCCTGGAAGGTCCAGCGCAGGTGAAGGCGTGCCTGCCGCTGTCCCCGGGCCAGTTCTTCCTTCAGCACGCCCGAGGCGGTGCCGTCGCTGCGGATCCAGCGGTAGGACAGCGTGCCAGGGCGGCCGTTCGTGGTCACGAGGGCGACGAGGTCCGCGGTGCCGTCGCAGCCCAGGGACGTCGGCCGGGCCGTGACCGTCACCTTGCTCACCGCCAGGGGCGGACCGAGGCGCTGCCAGGCGAGGAACGCGAGGACGCAGAGCACGACCAGCGCGGGCAGGACGTGCCTGCGCAACCGTCGCTGCCGGGGCGCGGGAGGCAGCGGGACGGCGGGGAGTGTCCGGTGGGTGCGGTGCTGAACGGCGGCGGTCACACCCGGGCCAAAACGCAGCACGCTTCCTTCGACCCGGTCGGGGGACGTCGGCCGGGCAGGCGCCGTCGCCGCCTGCTCTGCGAGGGTCGCGTCGGCTCCGGGCCGCTGGATCCAGTGGCTGGCAAGGACGGTGGCGCTGTACTCCGTATCGACTCCGGGCGTGCGGGTCCGGTCGGCGGGACATCCGAGCGCCTCGGGCCGTTCGCCGGCACGACCGAGCACCGCGGTCTGCTCCCCGGCACGACCCAGCACCGCGGTCTGCTCGCTGCTGGAACCCAGCACCTTTGTCTGCTCGTCGGCGGAACCCAGCATTTCTGTCCGCTCGTCGGCGGGCGGTTCGGTCGTGCGTGCGTCGTCGTGTGCGGTCATCGCAGGTCGCACCGCCTGGTCAGGAGCTGCTGCGAGGCGCCGCCGTCGGCGGCGGCCGGGGTCGTGGTCGCCTGCACCGTCCAGTAGCAGCCGAGGTTCTGGAAGGTGTGGTCGACGCTGAGCGTGTACTGGGTGGCGCCGCTGCGCTCGAAGGTCTGGGACGCGCCGTCCGCCGTGCCCGGCTGTCCCGCGGTGTCGCCCGTGAACCAGGAGACGGTGATCGAGACCGGGCCGGTGCCGTCCGTGGTGATGCCGAGGGTCGCCGTGGCGGTCGTGGGGCCGGTCTGCCGGAAGGCCGTCACGGTGACGTCCTTGACGGCGGGGCCGGCGGGCGGGGCCGTGGTCGTCGGCGTCGTCGCGGTGGGGGGTGCGGTGGTCGTCGCGGCGGGAGCGGTTGTCTCCTCCCCGCCGGGCGGGGCGGCCGAGGCCGTGGGCGCGCCGGTGCCGGTGGTCGCCGTGTCCGAGGCCGACAAGGCGGGGGACGGCGACTGGGCGGCCGAGGCCGTGGGAGTGGCGGACGGGGCGGAGGCGGTCGGCCGACCCGAAGACCTGCCTCTTCGGCACGCTGTCACTCTGGCAGGGCGTGGACGT
>NZ_JBEOXI010000315.1:0-7947 GCF_040296465.1 Streptomyces sp. NPDC002130 | reverse complement strand
GAAGGCCGGGCCCTCGTCCATCAGACCGGCGAGGACGTCGACCAGGATCTCGACCTGTTCACCCGACTTCGCGGAGACCGGGACGACCTCGGATTCGGGGCCGAGCAGGGTGGACAGCGCGAGCAACTGCTTGCCGACGGCGTCGCGGCTGACCTTGTCGATCTTGGTGACGATGCCGACCAGCTTGGTCTTGGGCGCCATCTGACGGACCTGCTGCACGATCCAGCGGTCGCCGGGCCCGATGGCCTCGTCGGCGGGGATGCACAGGCAGATGACGTCGACCTCGGAGTAGGTGTCACGCACCAAGTCGTTGAGGCGCTGCCCGAGCAGTGTGCGCGGCTTGTGCAGTCCTGGGGTGTCCACCAGGATCAGCTGCGCATTGAAATAGAACACTCACCCGAATTGGTGGTGGGGCCCGCTCCGTCGTGGGCGGGAAGCGAGCATGAGGGGGAACGAATGTCTCGGCACCTGGCGAGGATCTTCAGACGGAAGATCTTCGTTGCGTCGGGGGGTCTGGCCCTGGCGGTCTCTCTGCTGACGCCGGCCTCTTCCGCACAACGGCCCGAGCAGGCGCAGCCGGCGGCGCAGCCGGTGGCGGCGACCGCGACGGGCGCGGTCTCACCGTTCGCCCAGAGCGGTCCGCGCAACATGATCAAGCGGCTCCAAGACACGTACATCAGCAACACGGACACCGTCGACCACTCGCAGGAACGCCTGCTGCACATCGGCACGCCGAACGGTGGCACGACCAAGTACCGCAGCTTCCTGAAGTTCGACGTCTCCCGCCTGACCGGCGCGAACATCAAGAGAGCGTCCCTGCGCATGTACAACTCGTTCGTGGCAGTGCAGGACTGCAATCAGAACCCCTGGTTCGGCGTGTACCGCGTGGCCGAGGCATGGGACCAGCAGACGATCACCTGGGCGAACCAGCCCACGGTCGGTGAAGGCGTCGGCAAGTGGTTCGGTGTCGGACACCCCACCTGTGAGGACCAGCCCAACAAGTACCTGCCGGACGAGTCCTCGGGCATCCTGCGGATCGACATCACCGACATGGTCACGGCCTGGACCCGGCCGGGCACGACGACGCCCAACCACGGCATCAGGCTCAGCAGCAACGAGGGAGCACCCCACCCGACGACCGGCGCCACCGGGTACAAGGACTTCTGCTCCATGAACCCGACGACCCCGGACAAGGACAGGGCGTGCACGAAGGCCTACTTCGCGCCCACCCTGGAGGTCGAGTTCAACGAGGGGTCCACCCCGTTGATCGCGGGCAACGAGTACGGCCCGCCCTACGCCGGCGGCTATCCCGTGGCAACCGAGGCGCTGGAGTTCCTGGACTCCAACAAGCCCTCTGTGTGGGAGGCTTCAAAGCCGTACCAGCGGTGGCTTCCCGACGCCTACCACGCAGTGGAGGACACGTCTCTGAACGGTGCCGCCTGGAAGGGAGGCACCTCGCACAAACTCCGACCCGGCGGTGTCTACGGCGACCAGGTGCTGGTCACCGGTGACGGCGCCAGCGGTTTCATCGGTGTCATCCCCTACCCGGCCCTCTCCGGATACCACTGGGCCATCAACGTCAAGAGCGCGGGCGAACCCGGGGACCTGCACGGCGTGGAAGTCCTTCCCGACGGGGGAGTCGTCGCCGCGTTCGCCGGAGGCAACGGCTTCCCCGGCAAGATCGAGCTGTACACCAGGACGCAGGGCACGCCGGGCAACTGGAGCGGCACGCCGAAGCAGACGATCCCGCTGAACTCCGCACATGAAGTCGTGTACGACCCGAACGGCGGGTATGTCTGGGCCCTCGGCGGCCTGGAACTGGTCAGGTTCACTTACGACACCGGCACAAAGCAACTCACCGACCCCAAACGTTTCGCCCTGCCCAAGCAGTCGGGCGGGGGTGGCGCCTGGGGCCATGACCTGACCCCCGTCTACGGAAACCCGGACCGCCTCTGGGTGGGCGCCAACGGCGGCGTCGCCCAGTTCTCCAAGAGCGGCGCTGCCCAGTGCCACACGAAGAATGATCCCGCCAAGTGGCCCGCCACCGCGCAGGTCGCGGAAGTCGAGAACGGCGCCAATCACTGGTGCACCGACTACGCCAATGAGCCACTGGTCAACACGCGGATCATGCTCAACAGTGTCGGCAGCGATCCGGTGACGGGCCGGGTGGCCACGACCTGTGCCAAGGAATGCGGCCTGGCCAACCTCGACGCGGACGGGAAGCCCACCTACACCACCAGCTGGATTGAGACCATCGACTCCGTGAATGGTCTGAAGCAATACCGCTGGAGCGAGCACAGCAAGCACTACAAGGCGACTTGGGCGGTCGCCTCCTACAAGTAGCGAACAGTCAGAAGGCCCGGCGTGAACGACCAGCTCCTGCGGGACAGTCACGCCGGGCCTTTCGTGCGCTTATGCACATGGTGGAACAGGGCGCGACCACGATGTGGGATCGCTGGAGGGGATCGACGACGAGGCCGTGCCATGACTCGTTCAACCATGACAGCGAGGGGGCAGTGTGGACCACCTGCACCGCTTCGTGGCCGGTCAGTCGGCCTCCACCCCCACGATGATTAACCGTGGCCGCACTCGTCTCCACACTGGCCGCACTGTGACTGAGGGTCCTGCTCAGCCCGTTTACCCGTTGCATTGCTCAACAGCACAGCGCGACGCGCTTACGGGGCCGACAGGGCTGTGCGCTCGGCTCTCTCCAGCCAGTCGGTGTACCAGCGGGCGAACCTCACCGGCATAGCGTTGGCGTCGAGGAGTGGCGCGAGGTCGACGTCGTCCACCCGGCAGTCGGACCAGATCGTGCCGCGATGGCTGCCGCTGATGATCAACCACTCCCTCTGGGCGCAGCCCATGTGGGAGATCACGATGGCACCGGCGGTGCGCTCCGGGGCGAACATGACGGCCTCCCACCGCTCGTCCCACGCCTCGATGGCGTTGTCGAAGTCCTCGATGTCGTCGAAGTCCTCTTCCGCGGGGCGTTGGGCAAGGAGGTCGTCGAGCAGCTTCGGGTCCGGGCCCTGGTCGGGAAACGGCTCGGCAAGCATCGACAGGTCGGCCAGGTCGGCGCCGTCGCCTTCCCAACGCCAGCGGCCTTGCACGCGCCGAACCGGGAACAGGCCGTACGCGGGGCCGGCGCCACCCGCGCCGACGTGGAGCAGGAACGCCCGGTACTCCTCCGGTAGCCGCACGCCTATCTGAGCCTCGAGTTCGGCAAGCTCGCCCCGGGTGAGCGGCTCCTCCAGGACCCACTTGTGCCCCAATGCCCCGAACACCTTGCCGCCCCCAGGCCCTGCTCCCGCCGCTTCTACCCGCTGACGTACGCCCACCCACCACTGATCGTTCATGCGCAGACCGTACGTGCAGCCACCGACACCTGGTCGCGAGGGCCCATTGCTGCCGTCCCGACGCGCCCAGGAACGGCCCGACGTCCAAGGCCCTCGGTACGACACGCACATCGGCCGACCGGGACCCTCGGCGACCGACAAACACACTCAGTCGCTCCCACCACGCGATGCCCGGCGTGTGCTCCCACCGTTGGGCACGCGCCCGCCGGACTTTCCGTTGCTGTCGAACCGGTGGCCATTGCTGTATGTCTAGGGCAGGCCTGCCGCAGGCGCACGGCGTCACAGCGGGCTGGCGACCTAGGGTGCGTTTCAGAAGTGGATCTTGATGTGGCACGATCCACTTCGTGGGGCGGCATGATCTGACGAATGCACAGTGGGCGAAGCTGGAGCCCTTGCTCCCGGTCGGCAAGAAGCCTGGACGACCACCGGTGCACACCAAGCGGCAGTTGATAGACGGCATACGCTGGCGCACCCGCGCCGGTGCTCCGTGACGGGACGTGCCCGAGCGGTACGGCCCGTGGGAGACGGTCTACGGTCTGTTCCGGCGCTGGCAGCGGGACGGCACCTGGCACCGTATCTTCGAGCAGCTACAGTCCCAGGCCGACGCCGAGGGACTGATCACCTGGGAGGTCTCGGTGGACTCGACCATCGCCCGCGCCCACCAGCACGCGGCCGGTGCCCGCAAAAAGGGGATCTGCAGATCGAGCCGCCAGGTGGTGTGTTCATCGAGCCCGACGACCACGGGCTCGGACGTTCCCGGGGTGGGCTGACCACCAAGCTGCACCTGGCGGTCGAGCAGGCTCAGAAGCCGATGGCGTTGGTCATCACGGCTGGACAGTGCGGTGACTCGCCGCAGTTCCAGGTGGTCCTGGGTCGTATCCGGGTGCCCCGGCTCGGGCAGGGCCGCCCGCGTACCCGGCCGGACAAGGTGCGCGCCGACAAGGCGTACGACTCCGCGCGAACCGCGACTACCTGCGCAAACGTGGCATCCGCTGCACGATCCCGGAGAAGCGCGACCAGATCGCCAACCGCAAGAAACGCGGTTCCCACGGCGGTCGCCCACCGAAGTTCGACAAGGACGACTACAGGCAGCGCCACGCGGTGGAGTGCGGAATCAATCGCCTGAAACGGCACCGCGCGGTCGCCACGAGATACGACAAGCTCACCGTCCGCTACGAAGCGACGGTGCTGGTCGCAGCCATCAACGAGTGGCTGTGACCAGCACTCAAAACGCACCCTAGTGCCGCATCGAGCAACGTTTGCCCTGCCTGTACGGTCAGGGCATGGATGCCAGCGGCCAGCCAACTCTTGACGAGATCGAAGATCGCTTCGTTGAGCTTGTCGCGGGACGGCTGTCCAGGGACGAGGCCGATCGCTGGGCGGCGAGGTGGGTGATGGAGGACGGGATCGTCTGGGACGACCTCTCCTGGTGGGCGCTGAACCGCCTCTACGGAATCGATCTCCCTGCGGGCGAGAGCGGCGGCTACCTGCACGACGACGAACAGGTACGGGCATGGCTTGCTGAGCTGAGGAAACGCCGAGCGATGTGAAGCGGCCGCAGCTCCGTCCCAAAGCCTGGTCGCTGCCAGGATGTGCGCGTGGCCGAACGGGTGCAGGTACGGGGGATCGATGACGACGAGGGCCGAAGACTGCTGCGGATCATCCGCAGGGGCACGGGATCGGTGGTGACCTGGCGGCGAGCCCAGATGGTGCTGCTGTCCGCGCAGGGTATGCCCGTGGCGAAGATCGCCGAGGTGACATTCACCAGCGCGGACCGGGTCCGGGACGTGATCCACAACTTCAACGCCGACGGCTTCGAGGCGCTCTACCCGAAGTACAAGGGCGGCCGGCCCAGAACCTTCACCCTCCCGGAACGCCGGGAGATCAAGAAGATCGCCAAGTCCGAGCCGGCCGAACAGGGCCTGCCGTTCTCGACCTGGAGCCTGGCCAAGCTGGCCGACTTCCTGGTCGCCGAGGGGGTGGTCGACGACATCAGCCACGAGGGCCTACGGATCCTGCTCCGCGAGGAGGGCGTGTCCTTTCAACGCATAAAGACCTGGAAGACCTCCCGCGACCCCGCCTACGCGGCCAAGAAGGCCCGGGTGGAGCATCTCTACGCGATCGCCGACGGCGAGGTCATACCCGAGGACGGCGAACCCGAAGTCGTCTTATGTCTCGACGAGTTCGGCCCGCTCAACCTGCAGCCCCACCCCGGGCGGCAATGGACCGAGCGCGGCGGGAAGCACAAGGACCCCGACCGCGAACCCCGCCCCCGCAGGCGGGCGACCTACACCCGCCCGCACGGGGTCAGGCACCTGTTCGCCGCCTACGACCTGGCCCAGGACAAGCTCTACGGCCACATCAAGCCGAAGAAGAACCGGACGAGGTTCCTGGAGTTCTGCCGCTACCTGCGCAGCCTCTACCCGCCGCAGATCCGTATCGCGATCGTGCTCGACAACTTCTCCCCGCACCTGACCACGAGGAAGGACACCCGGGTCGGCGACTGGGCCGAGGCCAACAACGTCGAATTCGCCTACACCCCGACCAACAGCTCCTGGCTGAACCGCATCGAGGCCCAGTTCACCGCCCTGCGCTACTTCGCACTGGATGGAACGGACCACGCCAGCCACAAGGAGCAGGGCAGCATGATCCGCCGCTACATCCTCTGGCGGAACAAGCATGCCGCCGACGAACGCCTACGCGAGGTGGTCGACAGGGCGAACGTTGCCTGATGCGGCACTAGTGCTGTGACCACGAACGTTCACCGGGTTGGTCGCGATGGCCTCGATCGCTGGACGGTTGGATACCCAGCCTGTGCGGTGATTGAGTCCTCCTCCTCGGGTCCTCCTGCATCGGGTGCGCCCTCATCCGCAGGGCGGATACGGTCCGCCGTAGCGGACGAAGCGTGGCCGCCATGTCCAGGGCCAGCATGTACGTCATGACGACAGCGACCGCCCCTCTCCCTGCCTCCGCACCTGCGCCTGTCTGGGCTCGCCGCGCCGCCCACGCCATCGCGCTGTGCGCCGTCCCGTCCGGCCTGTGGCGCGTCGCCATGGCATCCGGTGTCTATGTGGGCTACAGCGACCAAGTGCTGCGCGATGTCTTCGACATCCCAGGCTGGGGCATCGCATACGTGGTCGGCCTCTCCGTCCTCACTGAGCTGGCCGCTCTGTTTCCGCTGCTTCTCGTCAGCGACCGGTGGAGGCCGCTGCACCCCAGGATCCTCGGCCCGCTGGCCTGGACCGCCTCGGGCGTCCTGGTTCTGGTGGCACTGTGGCAACTCGTGGTCGCTTTCGCCGTCGAGAGCCAGACGTACATGTCGAGCGGTACGGCACAGACCGTCTGGGGGTTCGCTTTCGCCCCGCTGTTCGCCATCCCGGCCCTGATGATCGCGGTGACCTGGTCGTACGCAAAGCGGCACCGGGCACGTGGACAGGCATAGCCCCTACCACGTCCTTGACATCGGCTAACCCTGTCCCACCGCTTCCCGGCCCGCCACGCGTGGCCGATGGCTGAGCTGCCCAGTGATCGTTTCCGGGCCACCAGGTTGAGCGGTCAGGCTGCGGCGGCGAGTGGGCGTCCGCCCCAGCGGATGCCTTTCTCGCTGCGGATGCGGGCACGTTCCTTGCGCTGGGCGGCGAGTACGTCGGGATGGCGGGCGTTGGCGTTGCGCCAGCGTAGGTAGCGGTGCAGGGACCGGGTCTGCGCGGGGTGGCTGCGGTGGTTCGAGTTGGCCAGGGTGAACTGCCGCAGCGGGCCGAAGTGGGCTTCGATCGGGTTGGCCCAGGAGGCGTAGGTCGGGGTCGACGCCTACTCGAATCGCATTGCCCATCTGCTCGTCTCGCGGGGTGTCGAGCCAGGTGACAAGGTGGCGTTGTCCTGCCCGAACGTCCTCGAGTTCCCGATCATCTACTACGGCATTCTCAAGGCCGGTGGCGTCGTCGTTCCTCTGAACATTCTGCTCAAGGGACGCGAAATCGCCTATCACCTGGCTGATTCGGAAGCGAAGCTGTACTTCTGTTTCGAGGGAAGTCCCGAATTGCCGATCGCCGAGTACGCCATCGCCGGGTTCGAGCAGAGCGAGACCTGTTCGGCCCTGATCGTGATCAGCGCCGAGTCGGGTGCACCGTCGTCGATCCTCGGAGTCGAGACTCTAGGCGAAGCACTGGCGTCCGTGTCCGGCACGGAAACGCCTGCAGTCGCGGTTGTTCGTGAACCGACGGACACCGCGGTCATCCTCTACACCAGCGGCACGACCGGAAAGCCCAAGGGCGCCGAACTCACTCACTGCAACATGGTCTTGAATGCACTGTCGACCAACCGGTTGTTCGAGAGCGTTCCGTCCAGGCATGAGCGATATCTCCTGACCTTGCCGTTGTTCCACTCGTTCGGCCAGACAGTGACCATGAATGCGGGAATCTGCGTCGGTGCCACCTTGGTGTTGATGCCGCGCTTCGATGCGACCGCGGCACTCGAGATCATGGAACGCGAAAAGATCTCGGTCTTCGCGGGCGTCCCGACCATGTACTGGGGACTGCTCGGCGTGCTGGACGAGGTAGTGGAATCCGGGGTGGATGTCGAGACCGTTGCG
>NZ_JBEOXI010000314.1:0-8020 GCF_040296465.1 Streptomyces sp. NPDC002130 | reverse complement strand
TCGGCAGGCCGGACAGGTCGGGCAGCTCGTCGAAGGGCTGGTAGTCGGCGCTGCCGCGGGCGCCGATGGAGCCGTTGTGGCCGTAGCGGTTGATCCACACGCGGCGAGCGAGGCCGAGGTCGCGGGTGGGGATGAGGTCGTACTCCCAGCCCTGGGCGACGTGAATGACCTGGGCGGGGTCGATGTCCATGGCCTGGAAGGCGTACTCGAAGGTCTGCCGGGACGGCTTGTACGCCTTGGCCTGCTGGGCGGTGATGACATGGTCGAACTCGACGCCCATGTTGGCCAGGTTCTGGGCGATGAGGTCGTCGTCCGTGTTGGAGATGATGGCGATCTCGTACCGGGACTTCAGCGCCCGCAGGGCGGCCGGGACCTCGGGGTGGGGGCCGAAGGTGGGCACGGCCGCGACCAGGGCCTCGCCGTCGGACTGCCGGTACTCCAGGCCGTGCAGACGCATCGCTATCTCCAGGCTGGTGGGCAGCAGTTCGCGGAAGGGGCGGTATGCCTCCAGGACGGCGTGGAACCGCATGATGCGGAAGTCGTCGAGGAACTCGTCGACGTTCAGACGGTCCAGGTCCAGCCGGTCGGCCAGGACCTTCAGGGTGGTGGGGCCGAGCTGGAAGTCGACCAGGGTGCCGTAGGCATCGAAGGTGACGATCTGACGCATGATATTCAACCTCTTTCCAGACATATAGGACATTCCGTTTACCGGGAGTCGCGATCTCGTCGAGTGCGGCCAGGTCGGCCGCATCGGAAGCTCAGGCTGGAGGACGAGCCCCCGGACAGGGCAGGGGACGGCGAATGCTGATCAGGTGGTCGGCGGCAGCATCATTACTGCTCCGATGCGATGAGCCTTTCTCCGGCTCGAGGTGATGCGTCAGTGAAGCACTGCGGAGAATCCGGCAACAAGGGACGTGAGGCCGCGAGATCGGCCGCGTATTTTGTGCCTGTGCACAATTTCCCGTCAGGGAGTCGATGCAGTTCTGCTCGAACCGAATGGTCTCTGAGAGGCACCGCGAGCGGCTCCGGACGCCGCCGGGCAGCAGCGCCGAGCGGCCGACACACTGTGGCTCCAGCTCTCCCGGTCGCGGCCCCGGCCGGTTGCCTCGACCCGTCCGGCGATCGGTGGATCAGGACATCGTCGCCCGGAAGCGGGCGCCCGCGTCCGTCTCCAGCCAAGCCAGGGCGAGGACCAGCCGGGCGGCGTCGTTCGGTCGGGACAGCTTCAGCCCGGTCGCCTCTTCCGCAGCCTGCAGGCGATTGCCCACCGTGTTCCGGTGACGGTAGGTGCGTGCGGCCACCTCGGCGACCGAGCCCAGGTCGAGGTACCAGCGCAGGGTCTCGACGATGCTGTCGCGGTCGCGCAGCTCGAGCAGGGGGCGCAGCACGCCGGTGGCCATCGCACCGGTGAGCTCCTCCTGGGCCGACATGATCGCCCCGGTCCAGTGGCCCTCCACGTGCCGCACCCCGGGCTGCGCGGAACTGCGGATCGCGGCACGTGCGAACCGGATGCCCCGCGCCGTCAGCGCCAGCCCGGGGACTTCCGCGACGCCGCAGCGCCACGGGGCGAACGGCCGGAGCATGGCAAGCATGGCCTCTTCATCGCGCCGTCCGTGACCGATGATGCCGAGGAGCTCGTCACCCATCCATCCGAAGTGACGTACCAGGCCGCCCCGACGCAGCGCATCGTCGACCTGGGACACAGCGGGGTCCCCGGTAGGAACGGATTCGACCACGACCACGGTCAGGGCGACGTTCTCGGAGAAGCCCAGCAGTGTGGAGGCCTCGGCGACGGTCGAGGGATCCTGCTCCCCTTCCAGGACCAGGCGGCTGAAGGCGCGGTTGCGCACCTCCGTACGACGGCTCGCCAGGTCGCGCTCGGTGCGGCGGTAGGCGTCGACGACCTCGACGCTGTTGGCGTCCGTCGCCTCCCAGACGCGGATCAGCCCGTCGAGGAAGTCGGGATCGGCGCTGATGCCACGTGCTCGCCCCTCCGCGAGCACGGCCTCCCACAGGGTCCTGAGGTCCAGCTGGAAGGAGTGCATCAGAGCGGTCAGGGGGAACGCCTGCTCGGCTCGCTCGCGTCCCACGTCCTCGGTGGCGCGCGAGACCGTCCGGGGCACGGGACCGCCGGCCAGCCGGGTCAGGGCGAGTTCGAGGGTTCGTCGCATCCCCTCCCGTTTCTGGACCGGGTCCCAGTCCGCCGACGCGTAGGCGGGCTCCTCGGCTTCCAGTTGTTCGAGAGCACGAGAGGTCAATTCGTCGAGTCGTTCCTCGAGGAGCCTGCGCGCGATCGCCTGCACGGCGTCGTGGCGAGCCCCGCCCTGACGGCGTCCCGGGCCGCTCATGAGGACCGCCTCTCCCTGCGACAGCCGTCACCGGACGGATTTGGGGCCGTCTCCGGGTAATACCGCTGACATGCCGCTGGGGCTCTCTGACAGAGATTGTGCATAGGCACAAAATACGGGGTCGATGTCGCGGCCTCGCGTCCCTTGTTGCCGGATTCTCCGCGGTGTTTCATCTGACGCATCACCTCGGGCTGGAGAGACCTCGTGACATGACCACGCACCTGGAGCAGCTATGGCACTCCCGTTAGGCACCTGATCCCAAGTCCGTCACTTGGGCAGGCGCTGCCGAGGGCGCCGCGTTCCTCGGGTCGGTGTCAGCGGTTCGCCAGGCAGAGCGGAATCGAGATCACCCAGGACTCCCGCAGAGACTACGCCGAGCTCAAGGCGAGGGTCGAGGACCATGAGGACATCAATGGACCCAGCCGAGGCGCTGCACGGGGTGCTCGACGCCGACGTCACCTGGGACGCCATGACAGCCGCCGCGTGAGCTGATGACCGGTCTCGTGAGCGCTCCGCCTTTGAAGTACCAAACGGGGGAGTCCGCCTTGGACCTGTTGGCCGTCGACTTGGCCGAGGTCTGCGCAGCCCGTGAAGCGATCGAGACACAGCCGCGGCAGCCCCGCCCGCCGCCCCCGGGAACCGCAATCGATCGGACCGTCCGGGAGCCGGCTGACAGCGTCGGGCAAAGGTCCGACACGGGTGGCCGCGGGGGACTGGCCACGACCTGAGCGTCGTGGCGCAGGCCCACGGTGAGTGATGAGCGACCTGACGACGAGAGAGAGAACGCACCGATGACCTCAGTGACCACCACCGGCCAGGACGGAACGACCCTCCCCGGTCACACCGGCCAACTGCCGGGCTCGCTCCTCGATCACGTGCTGCGGCAGTCCTTCGGACTCGAGGGATATGTCCAGCACCCCCTGGGAGGGGAGATCGACCAGAACGTCCGGATCACCGGCGACGACGGCATGCGCTACTTCGTACGGGTCACCCGCGCGGAGCCGGACTCGGCCGACGTCCTCTGGCAGAACTCGCTCTTCCAGCATCTGGCCGCCACCGTTCCCGGCCTTCCGGTGCCACGGCTGGTCCCGACACGCGAGGGGAAGTTCCTCGCCGCCGTCGTCCACGAGGGCCGAACGCACGTGGTTCGCGTGATGAGCTGGATCGAGGGCCGGGTCCTGGCGGATCTCGACGACCACCCCGCGGCGCTTCTGCGTCAGCTGGGAGAAGCCGCCGGGCGGCTGAGCCTCGGACTCTCCAGCATGGAGCCACCGGTGGGCTTGGAACCGCACGATTGGGACATGCGCCGGGCCGCTGAGATCGTCGAGGCGTCGCTGCACGCTGTACAGGACGCGGACCGGCGGGAGTCGGTGCGCACGATCATGGGCTGGTACGACGATCTCCTGCCGGCCTGGGACCGACTGCCGCGGAGCGTCGTACACCAGGATCTCAATGACGCCAACGTCCTGGCCGACGCCGACGAGGACGGGGTGCTGCGGATCTCGGGCATCGTCGACCTGGGCGACTCGCTCTACAGTGTGCGCGCGGCGGAGGTGGCGATCGCGGCGGGCTACGCCATGGTCCGCAAGGCCGACCCGCTCGCTGCGGCGGCCGAAGTCGTGGCCGGCTTCCACTCGGTGCTCCCCCTCACAGCCGAGGAACTGGCGGCTGTCTATCCGTTGGCGGCCGCCCGGCTGTGCATGAACGCCGTGACGTGGACGCGCCGGGTCGCCGAGAGCGACACGCCGTACGGGCGTAGCCGCATGCAACACACCTGGCCCGCGATCGCGCAGGTGGCCGAGATTTGCCCCGACGTCGCCGAGGCGACGTTCCGGGTCGCGTGTGGGCTCCCCCCGACGCGGGAGCAGCGGGGTCTGGAAGAGGTCGTGGCAGAGGCGGCCCGAGAGGGCTCCCCGCACGCACCGGCCCCGCAGCTGCTCGACCTGCGACCGGCAAGTGATCTCTACGACGAAATCGACTGGCGCGACGCGAGGGCGGTGCGCGCGAGCATCGACAACATCCTCGACGGACGACGGCGACGGGGCTACGTGCCCCACCTCAGCGCATCGCTGCTCCTGGGGGGCCGGCGCCGCCCGGGAGCCGACGAGCCCGCGACGGTTCAGGTCGGCGGCTCGCTGATCGTGGCCGACGCCGAGGAGGTTGCCAGCCCGCTGTCCGGCGTCGTCGAGGCCCGCGGTGGCGCCGGGATGCCGTTGGTACTGCGACATGCGGTCGAGGGGCTGGAGTTCTGGACGTGCTGGTGGGGACTCGACGACACGCCGCCCGTCGCGGCGACAGTCCCGGCCGGAGGGCCGTTGGGACGCGCCTGCGCGAGCGAGGAGACGGACCCGCTCGGGTCCTGCATCCAGGTACAGGTCCACCGCACCGCGCGGATGGCCACGTGGCCGCCGCCTCGCGTCGTGCCGCCCTCCGCACGGCAGGTGTGGAGCCACCTGTCACCCGACCCCGCCCGGCTCCTCGGGTTCACCGAGTCCGCCGCCGCGGCCCCCACCATCGACGACGTCGTCTCAGTGCGCCGTCGCCACATCGCACGCTCCCAGCGCAACTACTACCGCACCCCGATGAACCTCGTGCGTGGGCGGGACGTGTGGTTCCACGACGAGGACGGCCTGGCCTATCTGGACTCGCTGAACAACGTCACCCACGTCGGCCACGCCGAGTCACGGGTGACGGCCGCCGCCACCCGACAGATGCGCAAGCTCAACACCAACAGCCGTTTCGTCTACCCGCAGATCGCCAGTTACGTGCAGAAGCTGGTAGCCACCCTGCCCGACCCGCTCGAGGTCGTCTTCCTCGTGTGCACGGGCAGCGAGGCGAACGACCTGGCGCTGCGGATCGCCCGCCAGGTGACAGGTCGTCAGCACATCGTCAACATCGACGGCGCGTACCACGGAAACACCGGCGTGGTGACCGGGATCAGCCCGAACCGTTACAAGGGCCCCGGCGGCGCCGGTGCGCCCGCGACCACCCACGAGGTCGTCATCCCGGACCGCTACCGCAGCACCTACGGGTACGACGACGCGTCCGCCGGAGTCAAGTACGCGCGCGACGCCGCGGCTGTCATCGAGCGGATCACGGCCGACGGCCGACCCCCGGCCGCCTTCATCGCCGAGTCCCTGATGGGATCGGGTGGGAACATCGTGTTCCCCGACGGCTACCTCGACGGCGTGTTCACCGCTGCCAGGCGGGCGGGCGCCCTGTGCATCTCCGACGAGGTCCAGGTCGGCGTCGGACGACTCGGGCCCTGGTGGGGGTTCGAGCTCCAGGGGGTGGTCCCGGACATCGTCACGATGGGCAAGCCGCTAGGGAATGGGCATCCCCTCGCGGCGGTGGTCACGACTCGGGAGATCGCCGACGCGTTCGACACGGGCATGAAGTACTTCAACACCTTCGGCGGCAACCCGGTCTCCTGCGCGATCGGCGAGGCCGTGCTCGACATCGTCGAGCAGGATGGGCTGAGGGAGAACGCCGTGAGCGTGGGCGGGTACTTCGCCCAGTCGCTGCGCGAGCTCCAGCAGCGCCAGCCGCTCATCGGTGACGTGCGGGCGGAAGGGCTCTACCTCGGCGTCGAACTGGTCCGCAACCGCACCACCAAGATGCCGGCCACCGAGCAGGCCTTCATGGTCACCGAACTCATGAAGGAGCGAGGCGTCATCGTCTTCCCCAACGGCGTGCACGACAACGTACTGAAGATCAAACCACCCATGACCTTCCGTGGCGAGCACGTGGATCTCTACGTCGACGTGCTGGACGAGGTCCTGTCCCTGCCCGAGCTGCGCTCGGCCGTTCAGTCCTGAGACCTCGCCCCGGAGCGCCGCGCCTCCCAGTCGATCGACTTCATCACCACAAACGGCCGTTCCACGGCCTGAGTCAGAAAGAGAAGACACATGACCCTGACCATCGGCGCGCTGAGGGCGAGCCCGGCCGGAAGACCCGCGGGACCCTGCCCGCCGACCTCGGCCCCACGACGGTGGACGTCCCCCTGATCCTCGTCAACGGCTCCCGTCCCGGCCCGAGGGTCGTGATCACCGGTGGCGTCCACGGCGGCGAGTTCATCCCCGTCGACGCCACCACCCGCCTGGCCGGGCTGCTGGAACCGGACGAGATCGCCGGCCAGCTGGTGATCTGCCCCGTGGCCAACCCCCCGGCCGTCTACGGCGGACGGCTCAACATCTCCCCGCTGGACGGCGTGAACATCAACCGCGTCTTCCCCGGCGACAAGGACGGCGGCCCCACCGACCGCATGGCGGCCTGGCTCTTCGAGCACCTGATCGACGGCGCCGACGCCTACGTGGACCTGCACAGCGGCGGCATCGACCAGCACCTGCTCGACTTCGTCGGCTACCGCCTGACCGGCGACGCCGAGCTCGACGCGAAGAACAAGGCGATGGCCCACGCGGTCGGATACGAGCTGGTCATCTTCGGCACCAGCGCCGACGGCGGCAACAGCCACGCCGCGGCGAACCGGCAGGGCATCCCCGCGATCCTCGTCGAGACCGGCCAACTCGGCGACCGCGACCCCGCCACCGTGCGCAGGCTCCTCGACGCCCTGTACCGGATCCTGCACCACCTCGGTGCCATCGAGGCGCCGCAGCACCTCGCACCGGTGACCGTGCAGCCGCGCGACTGGATCTGGACGGGCGACGTCGAGTCTCCGGCCGCAGGCCTCTGGTACCCGGACGCGGTCACCGGCGACGAGGTCACCGAGGGGCAGACCGTCGGCCGCATCATCGACCCGGCCGACGGCACCGAGCACAAGGTCACAGCCATCGCCACCGGAAAGATCATCTACAACATGAACGGACTCTCCGTCCGCCCCGGCACGCATCTCGCCGCCATCGCCGCCCCGCACCACTGACGGACCGCACGCCCGCCCACTGACCCCATCCCCCTACCCCGCCGCCTCACGGAGAAGCGCGGCGCTCCGGAGTTCGACGCCGAGGACGAGTCGGTGCTGTCCACGCTCGCGGTGGCCGCGGGTGTGGCGATCGATAACGCCCGGTTGTACGAGGAGACGCGACTGCGCGAGCGGTGGCTGGGAGCGAGCTCCGAGGTCACCCGTCGAAGCTCGCCGCGCAGGGTCATGACGCCTGTCGTGTGCTCCGGCGGAGGCGTGGACCTGCCGGGGGTGTCGGGCATGGTCCGAGGAAAGCCTGCCGGAGGGGCCCTGCGGTAGTGCCGATCGGCCCCTGTCCACCCGGGCCGGACGGACTCGCGGCGCCATATCCCTGCCGTACGCCCCCGCAAGACCCCCGGCGGGCCGGTGGCCGGGACCGACCGGCCCAAGCGCGTCCCACCGATCCGCGCCAAGCTGGAACTGCGGAACAAACCGGACACACCACGCGCCAGTCAGGGGGCACCGCCATGAAGGGCTATGTTTTCCACGGCCCCGGACAGTCCGCCTGGGAGGACGTCCCGGACCCGGCTGTCCAGGAGGCGACCGACGCCATCGTGCGCGTCGACGCCGTCACCATCTGCGGAACGGACCTGCACATCCTCAAGGGCGACGTCCCCGAGGTCCGTCCGGGCACCGTGCTGGGGCACGAGGCGGTCGGCCCCGCCCTCGAACCCCTCGTAGAGGTCGCACTGACCGCCCTCGACTGAGGGGCCCTGCGGCTCGGCCTCACGTTCCCCATGCCCCGAATCTGTAA
>NZ_JBEOXI010000313.1:0-8031 GCF_040296465.1 Streptomyces sp. NPDC002130 | reverse complement strand
GGCGGTATGTGCGGCTTGGGTTCTCGGCGGGTGGGGACACGCGATGATGGTGCACTTCCTCGCCGTCGGCCTGGTGTTCTTCTGGCCGATCATGGGCGTGGACCCGGGCCCGCACCGCCCGGGCTATCTGATGCGGATGCTGGAGCTGTTCGCGGGCATGCCCTTCCACGCGTTCTTCGGGATCGCGCTGATGATGGCGTCCGAGCCGATGATCGGGACGTTCAAGAACCCGCCCGCCTCGCTCGGCATCGAGGCGCTCTCCGACCAGAACGCGGCGGGCGGCATCGCCTGGGCGTTCAGCGAGATCCCCTCCGTGCTGGTGCTGGTGGCCCTGCTGTTCCAGTGGTACGCCTCGGACCAGCGGCAGGCCAGGCGCACCGACCGGGCCGCCGACCGCGACGGGGACAAGGAGCTGGAGGCGTACAACGCCTATCTGGCCTCGCTGAACACGCCGGGGCGCTGAAAGCCTCTTCGGTACGGGCCGTGCGCGCCGGGCGTCCGCCGGGCACCATGGAGGGACCGAACCATGAGGAGGGTGTTGCGATGCCCGGTTCCACGAACGGTTCCAACTCGACGAAGACCATGGGAGCGCTCACGCTGGGCGGGCTGGTGGTGGTGACGGCCTACACGGTGGCGCTCGGGAGCAACGGCTGGCTGTGGTTCGGCTGGGTCGTGCTGGGTTTGATCACCCTGGGACTGGTGGTCACGACGCGCAGCACCTGACGGCTCATTCGCGGGTCAGCCGGCCTGTGGAGTGCACGCCGGGCTGGTACTTCGGGAGCCGGACGGTGATCTTCATGCCCGCGCCCACGGCGGTTTCGATGACGAGCCCGTAGTCGTCGCCGTAGACCTGGCGGAGCCGGTCGTCGACGTTGGAGAGGCCGATGCCGCCCGAGGGGCTGACCTCGCGGGCGAGGATGCGGCGGAGCAGGCCGGGGTCCATGCCGGCGCCGTCGTCCTCGATGACGACGAGGGCCTCGGCGCCCGCGTCCTGTGCGGTGATCTGGATGTGGCACTTGCCGGAGGACGGGGCCTTGCCCTCCAGGCCGTGCTTGACGGCGTTCTCGACGAGCGGCTGAAGGCAGAGGAACGGCAGGGTCACCGGCAGCACCTCCGGCGCTATCTGGAGGGTGACGGCGAGGCGGTCGCCGAAGCGTGCCCGCACCAGCGCCAGGTAGTGGTCGATGGCGTGGAGCTCCTCGGCGAGGGTGGTGAAGTCGCCGTGCCGGCGGAACGAGTAGCGGGTGAAGTCGGCGAATTCGAGGAGCAGCTCGCGGGCGCGCTCGGGGTCGGTGCGGACGAACGAGGCGATCACCGCGAGCGAGTTGAAGATGAAGTGCGGGGAGATCTGGGCCCGCAGCGCCTTGATCTCGGCCTCGATGAGGCGGGTGCGGGACTGGTCGAGATCGGCCAGTTCCAGCTGGACCGAGACCCAGCGGGCGACCTCGCCGGCGGCCCGGACGAGCACCGCCGACTCGCGGGGCGCGCAGGCGACCAAGGCTCCGTGCACCCGGTCGTCGACGGTGAGCGGGGCGACGACCGCCCAGCGCACCGAGCAGTCGAGGCTGTCGCAGGTGAGCCTGAAGGCCTCACCACGGCCGGTTTCCAGGGCGCCCGCGAGGCGTTCCATGATCTCGGTGCGGTGGTGGGAGCCGTCGCCGTCCCAGACCAGGACCTGGGCCCGGTCGGTGAGGCAGAGTGCGTCCGTGCCGAGCAGGGAGCGGAGTTTGCGGGCGGACTTGCGGGCGGTCTCCTCGGTCAGGCCGGCCCGCAGCGGGGGCGCGGCGAGGGAGGCGGTGTGCAGGGTTTCGAAGGTGGCGTGCTCGACGGGGGTGCCGAGGCCGGCGAGGCTCTTGGCCCGCGCGGTGCGGCGTCCGAGCCAGACTCCGAGGGCGAGCACCGGGAGCACGGCGACGCACAGGCCCGCCAGGAACCCGCTCATGCCGTCACCTCCGTGCGCAGTTCCTCGGGCAGGTGGAACCGGGCCAGGACCGCCGCCGTGCCGGGCGGGACCCGGCCGGGAGTGGCCAGGGAGACCAGGACCATGGTGAGGAAGCCCAGCGGCACCGACCACAGCGCGGGCCAGGCGAGCAGGGCGTGCAGGGCGGCGCCCTGGCCCGGGTAGCCCGCCATGGTCGCGGCGACGGCGATCAGGGCGGAACCGCCTCCGACCAGCATCCCGGCGGCGGCGCCGGGCGGGGTCAGCCGCCGCCACCAGATGCCGAGGACGAGCAGCGGGCAGAACGAGGACGCCGAGACGGCGAAGGCCAGCCCGACGGCGTCGGCGACCGGCAGCCCGCCGACCAGGACGCTCGCCGCGAGGGGCACGGCCATGGCGAGGACCGTCCCGAGGCGGAAGTGCCGCACCCCCCGGGACGGCAGGACGTCCTGAGTGAGCACGCCGGCGACCGCCATGGTCAGGCCGGAGGCGGTGGAGAGGAAGGCGGCGAAGGCGCCCCCGGCGACCAGCGCGCCCAGCAGGTCGCCCCCCACTCCCCCGATCATGCGGTCGGGCAGCAGGAGGACGGCGGCGTCCGGGTCGCCGGTGAGGGTGAGTTCGGGGGCGTAGAGACGGCCGAGAGCGCCGTAGAGCGGGGGCAGGAGGTAGAAGGCGCCGATCAGGCCGAGGACCGCGACGGTGGTGCGGCGGGCGGCGACGCCGTGCGGGCTGGTGTAGAAGCGGACCACGACGTGCGGCAGGCCCATGGTGCCGAGGAACGTGGCGAGGATCAGTCCGTACGTGGCGTACAGCGGGCGTTCCTCTCGGCTCTCGGCCTGCGACGGGGACAGGTCGCCGCCGCTGCGCTCGGCCTCGGGGACGGGGGCACCCCGGGCGAAGGTGAGCCGGGTGCCGCGCTCGATGCGGTGGCTTCCGGCGGTGAGTTCCAGGCGCGTGCCGGTGTGGGTACGGCCGTCGACGGTGCCGGTGACCGTGACGCTCAGGGGCCGGTCCAGCTTCAGGTCGACCGAGTCGTCGACGCGCACGACGCGCTGCTCACGGAAGGTGGCCGGTTCGTCGAAGGCGTTCCGGGGCGCTCCGTCGCTCTGCCAGGTGAGGACCAGGAACAGGGCGGGGACGAGCAGCGCGGTGAGTTTCAGCCAGTACTGGAAGGCCTGGACGAAGGTGATGCTGCGCATGCCGCCGGCGGCGACGGTGGCGGTCACGACGACGGCGACGATCACTCCGCCGAGCCAGTCGGGCGCCCCGGTCAGCACGGTCAGGGTGAGTCCGGCGCCCTGGAGCTGGGGCAGCAGGTACAGCCAGCCGACGCCGACGACGAAGGCACCGGCGAGGCGCCGCACGGCCTGGGAGGCGAGGCGGGCCTCGGCGAAGTCGGGGAGGGTGTAGGCGCCGGAGCGGCGCAGCGGGGCGGCGACGAAGAGCAGCAGGACCAGATAGCCGGCGGTGTAGCCGACCGGGTACCAGAGCATGTCGGGGCCCTGGACGAGGACGAGGCCCGCTATGCCGAGGAAGGAGGCGGCGGAGAGGTATTCGCCGCTGATGGCGGCGGCGTTGAGGCGGGGTCCGACGGTGCGGGAGGCGACGTAGAAATCGGAGGTGGTGCGGGAGATGCGCAGGCCGAAGGCGCCGACGAGGACGGTCGCGACGACGACGAGGGCGACGGCGGGGATGGCGTAGCTGGAGTTCATCGGTATGGCTTCAGCGGTCTTCGACGAGGCGCACGAAGTCGCGTTCGTTGCGCTCGGCGCGGCGGACGTACCAGCGGGCGAGCAGCACCAGCGGGAGGTAGAGGCCGAAGCCGAGGACGGCCCATTCCAGGCGGCGGGCGTCGGGCATCGCCGCGAAGAGCAGCGGGAGCGGGCCGACGAGCAGGCCGAGGACCGCGAACACGGCGAGGGCGGCGCGCAGTTGGGTGCGCATCAGGGAGCGGACGTAGGTGTGGCCGAGGGTGGTCTGCTCGTCGATCTCGGTGCGCGGGCGGTAGCGGCCGGAGGAGGGCTGGGGGTACCGCCCGCGTGCGCGAAGCCGGGCGTGGGGAAGGGTCTGCCGCGGTGGGCCGGTGACGACGACGCGGCGTTCGCTGTGGTCCTGGGGCACCGTCACGGCCTCCGCATGAGCAGGTCGCGCAGTTCACGCGTGTGGCGCCGGCTGACCTGGAGCTCCTCCGAGCCGACGAGGACGCTGACGGTGCCCGCGTCGAGGCGGAGTTCGCCGATGTGGCGCAGGGCGACGAGGTGGCGGCGGTGGATGCGGACGAAGCCGCGGGAACGCCAGCGCTCCTCCAGGGTGGACAGCGGGATGCGCACCAGGTGGCTGCCCTTGTCGGTGTGCAGACGGGCGTAGTCGCCCTGGGCCTCGACGTGGGTGATGTCGTCGACGGCGACGAAGCGGGTCACGCCGCCGAGTTCGACGGATATGTGGTCCGGGTCGGGCTCGTGCACGGGGATGCGCGGGGCGGCGCCGCGCAGTTCGGCGGCCCGGCGGACGGCCTCGGCGAGGCGCTCCTTTCGGACCGGTTTGAGGACGTAGTCGACGGCCTTGAGGTCGAAGGCCTGCACGGCGAAGTCCTCGTGGGCGGTGACGAACACGACCAGCGGCGGCCGGGCGAAGCCGGTGAGCAGCCGGGCGAGGTCGAGACCGTCGAGGCCGGGCATCTGGATGTCCAGGAAGACGACGTCGATGGCCTCGGGCCCGCCCGGGCCGGACTCCAGGGCGCGGTTCATGCGGCGCAGCGCCTCGGTCGCGTCACCGGCACCCTCGGCGCTGCCGATGCGGGGGTCGGCGTGCAGGAGGTAGAGCAGCTCCTCCAGGGAGGGGCGTTCGTCGTCGACAGCCAGGGCGCGCAGCATGAACCCGGAGTGTAGGGGTGATCCGAACGTCTGGACATGTGCCGGGGTGGACGTTCGCGCCGGATGCGGTGCCCGCGCCCGGCGGGGCGCGGCCCGGGGTGCCGCTGGATACAGTGCCCGCATGAACAGCAGGTCCACGCCGTTCGACGAACTCGACCGGAAGATCATCACCGCGTTGATGGCGAACGCGAGGACGTCGTTCGCCGAGATCGGTACGGCGATCGGGCTGTCGGCCACGGCGGTGAAGCGGCGGGTCGACCGGTTGCGCGAGACAGGTGTGATCACCGGGTTCTCGGCGACGGTGAAGCCGTCGGCGCTGGGCTGGCGCACGGAGGCCTACGTCGAGGTGTACTGCGAGGGCGCCGCTCCGCCGCGGCGGCTGGCCGAGGTGGTACGCGACTACCCGGAGATCGCCGCGGCGATGACCGTGACCGGCGGCGCGGATGCTCTGCTGCACGTGCGGGCGCGGGACGTGGAGCACTTCGAGGAGGTGCTGGAGCGGATCCGGCAGGAGCCGTTCATCCGGAAGACGATCAGCGTGATGGTGCTGTCCCATCTGCTGCCGGAGAGCCCGGAGGCGGGGGCGAGTCATCCGGCCCCGGAGGGGCTCCCCGGCGGCGCAGCAGACGTGCGCTGAGCGGCTGGAAGACGCAGCGTTCCTGCGCGAACGCGCAACCTTTGTTTCTTGTCGGGCACCGCCGCCAGTTCCTACCGTTGTGTCAACCCCCAGTCACACACCGTGAGGAAGCGGAGGGACCCCTCTGTGCCCGACTCCCGTGTGCCGCGCCGGCGGCGCTACCTCGTCTGCGAACCCAGACACTTCGCCGTGCAGTACGCGATCAACCCGTGGATGCATCCCGACGAACCCGTCGACGTCATCCGCGCCCTGGACCAGTGGCAGGCGCTGGTCGACACCTACCGTGCCCACGGCCATACCGTGGACAGTGTGAAACCCGTTCCCGGCCTGCCCGACATGGTTTTCGCCGCGAACGCGGCGGTCGTCGTCGACGGCCGCGTCTTCGGCTCGCTCTTCCACGCGCCCGAGCGCCGTCCCGAGTCCGTGCCGTACGAGGCGTGGTTCAAGACGGAGGGCTACGACGTCTACCACCCCGAGTCGGTGTGCGAGGGCGAGGGCGACCTGGTGCCGGCCGGCCGCTGGATCCTGGCCGGGACGGGCTTCCGGACGACCCGGGAGGCCCACAGCGAGGTGCAGGAGTACTTCGGGACGCCGGTGATCAGCCTGACGCTGGTGGATCCGTACTTCTACCACCTGGACACGGCCCTGTTCGTCCTCGAGGAGGGGCGCGACGGGAACATCGCCTACTACCCCGAGGCGTTCTCGCCGGGCAGCCGCGAGGTGCTGGCCCGGCTGTACCCGGACGCGGTGCTCGCCACCCGCGAGGACGCGATGGCGTTCGGGCTCAACTCCGTCTCCGACGGGCGCCACGTGTTCATCTCACCGGGGGCGACGGGCCTGGCCGAGCAGTTGGCCGGCCGTGGCTACGTCCCCGTCCCCGTCGACCTGTCCGAGTTCCAGAAGGCCGGTGGCGGCATCAAGTGCTGCACCCAGGAGATCCGGGAGACCCGCTCATGACCGCACCCGTCCGCACCGACGACTCGCAGGAGACGCGCGGCTCGCAGGAGACCCGTGGCTCGCAGGAGCTGATCCGCGCGGAGGAGCCGGTCCTCGCGCACAACTACCACCCGCTGCCGGTCGTCGTCGCCCGCGCCGAGGGCACCTGGGTGGAGGACGTGGAGGGGCGGCGCTACCTCGACATGCTGGCCGGCTACTCGGCCCTCAACTTCGGCCACCGGCACCCGGCGCTGATCGAGGCGGCCCACCGGCAGCTCGACCGGCTGACCCTCACCTCGCGCGCCTTCCACAACGACCGGCTCGCCGAGTTCGCGGAGCGGCTGGCGGCGCTGACCGGCATGGACATGGTGCTGCCCATGAACACCGGCGCGGAGGCGGTGGAGAGCGGGGTGAAGGTGGCCCGCAAGTGGGCCTACGACGTCAAGGGCGTACCGGCCGACCGGGCGACGATCGTGGTCGCGGCGGACAACTTCCACGGGCGTACGACGACGATCGTCAGCTTCTCCACCGACGAGACGGCCCGGGCGGGCTTCGGGCCCTTCACCCCGGGGTTCCGGGTGGTGCCGTACAACGACCTGGCCGCGATGGAGGCGGCGGTCGACGAGACGACGGCGGCGGTGCTGATCGAGCCGATCCAGGGCGAGGCGGGGGTGATCATCCCGGACGAGGGCTATCTGGCCGGCGTGCGGGAGCTGACCCGCCGCAAGGGATGTCTGTTCATCGCGGACGAGATCCAGTCCGGGCTCGGCCGCACCGGCCGGACGCTGGCGGTCGAGCACGAGCCGGTGGTGCCGGACGTGCTGCTGCTCGGTAAGGCGCTGGGCGGGGGCATCGTGCCGGTGTCGGCGGTGGTCGGGCGCCGGGAGGTGCTCGGGGTGCTGCACCCGGGTGAGCACGGCTCGACCTTCGGCGGCAATCCGCTGGCGGCGGCGGTCGGTACGGCGGTGGTGGAGCTGCTGGAGACGGGCGAGTTCCAGCGCCGCGCGGCCGAGCTGGGCGTGATCCTGCGCGACGGTCTGACGGCCCTGGTCGGCAGGGGGGTCGTCGGCTTCCGCTCGCGCGGGCTGTGGGCGGGCGTCGACATCGACCCCGCACTCGGCACCGGCCGCGAGATCAGCGAACGCCTGATGCGCCAGGGGGTCCTGGCGAAGGACACCCACGGCTCGACGATCCGCCTGGCCCCACCGCTCACCATCACGGGCGAGGAGCTGACGGGGGCACTCGGGGCGCTGGAGAAGGCACTGGGGTAAGGGGGCCGAGGTCACCGGGGCGGGGGCGGCGACCCGAGACGGGCCGACCGCTCCCCTTCCCGCGAGGCGGCCCAGGGACCCGCCCGTCCCTCTCCACGAGGCGGCACAGGGACCCGCCCGGCTCGACCGGTCGGGTGCCGCACAGGCGTCCACACCGGCGGCCTGCTCGCCCCGCATCGACCGGCCCTTCGCCGCGCGGACGAAGTCGGGCCGACGTGCTCGTCCCCGCGCCGGCCACCCCGCGCCGACCGGCCCCTTCGCCGCGCAGAGGCAGCCGGGGCGCCGTGCTCGGCTCAGGCCGCCCGCCCGCATCGACCAGCCCTTTCGCCGCGCGAACGGAACCGGGCCGACCTGCTCGTCCCCGAGCCGACCGCC
>NZ_JBEOXI010000312.1:0-8065 GCF_040296465.1 Streptomyces sp. NPDC002130 | reverse complement strand
AACTTTGCGTGATCTGCCGCGAGGGGCGGCTGAGGATGCCATGGCCCATTGCGATCTGATTCCTGGCAACGTGCTCGTGGCCCCTGTCCCGCTTCCCCTTCACCACCAAGGCCGACCTGCGGGACACCTACCCGTTCGGGATGTTCGCCGTCCCCATGGATCAGGTGCGGCGGGTGCACGCCTCCAGCGGCACCACCGGCCGCCCCACGGTGGTCGGCTACACGGAGAACGACCTGTCGATGTGGGCGGACCTCGTCGCCCGCTCGATCCGCGCCGCGGGCGGGCGTCCGGGCCACAAGGTGCACATCTCCTACGGCTACGGGCTGTTCACCGGCGGTCTCGGCGCGCACTACGGGGCGGAGCGCGCCGGCTGTCTGGTGATCCCGGCCTCCGGGGGCATGACCGCCCGCCAGGTGCAGATCATCCAGGACTTCCGGCCCGAGATCATCATGGTCACGCCGTCCTACATGCTCACGCTGCTCGACGAGTTCGAGCGGCAGGGCCTCGATCCGCGCGCGAGCAGTCTGCGGGTGGGCATCTTCGGTGCCGAACCGTGGACGGAGGAGATGCGCCGCGAGATCGAGGAGCGGCTGGACATCCACGCCGTCGACATATACGGCCTGTCCGAGGTCATCGGGCCGGGTGTCGCCCAGGAGTGCGTGGAGACCAAGGACGGGCTGCACGTGTGGGAGGACCACTTCTACCCCGAGGTCGTCGACCCGGTCACGGGTGAGGTGCTGCCGGAGGGCGAGGAGGGCGAGCTGGTCTTCACGTCCCTGACGAAGGAGGCCCTGCCGGTCGTCCGCTACCGCACCCGCGATCTGACGCGTCTGCTGCCCGGCACGGCCCGGCCCGCGTTCCGCCGCATCCAGAAGATCACCGGCCGCTGCGACGACATGATCATCCTGCGCGGGGTGAACGTCTTCCCCAGCCAGATCGAGGAGATCGTGCTGCGCACGCCCGGCGTCGCCCCGCACTTCCAGATCCGGCTGACCCGGCGCGGCCGCCTGGATCACATGACCGTCCGTGTCGAGACCCGCCCCGGCACCGGCCCCGAACAGCGCGAGGCCGCGGCCGGGACGATCGCCCGGGCCGTCAAGGACGGCATCGGCATCACCGCCGACGTGACGATCGTCGAACCGGAGACCCTGGAGCGTTCCGTCGGCAAGATCCGCCGGGTGAAGGACCTGCGCGAGGAGTGAGCTGCCGTGGCCGCGGCGGCGCTCACGAGCACCACACCACCTCGGGCACCGGGCCGGAGCGGTCCGGGCCGGTGCCGCCGCCACGGCCCTCAGAAGCAGCACACCACCCCGCACACCGGGCCGGGACGCCCAAACCCGTGCCGCCGCTACGACGCTCAGAAGCACCACTCCGCCCCGGGCACCGGGCCGGAGCGGTCCGGGCCGGTGCCGCCGCCACGGCCCTCAGAAAGCAGCACACCGCCCCGCCGCACCGGAGCGGGAGCGTCCGGGCCGGTGCCGCCGCCACGGCGCTCAGAAGCAGCACTCCGCCCCGGGCACCGGAGCCGGGGAGTCCGGGCCCGTGCCGCTCGCCGCGGGAGTCTCTGCCTCCGCCGTGCGCACGGTCGGCTTGCGGATGAGGAGGAGGGCCGCGTCGTCGTGCAGCCTGCCGCCGACGTGGGCCAGCAGTTCCTCGTGGAGCGCGCCGAGGGTGCGGGCGGGTTCCTGGGAGACATGCCGCTCCAAGCCCTCGGCCAGGGGGTAGAAGGCGCGGCCTCCGTCGCGGGCCTCGGTGACCCCGTCGGTGTAGAGCAGCAGCTGGTCGCCGTCGTCGAAGGGGAGCGTGTGGAGTCCCGGGGTGTGCCCCGCGAGGTCGCGCAGTCCGAGGGGCGGCGCCGGATGCACGGGATCCACCGGGGTGATGCTCCCGGAGGCACGCACCAGCAGTGGGGGCGCGTGCCCGCAGTTCACCACCTCCAGTTGCCCCTCCCGCGGATACCCGGCGACCACGGCGGTCACGAAGTCGTCGCGGCCGAGGTTGCGGGCGAGGCTCCGCTCGATCCGGTCGACCACGGCGAGGAGGTCGGGCTCGTCGTGGGCGGCCTCTCGGAAGACACCGAGCACCAGGGCGGCGGTCCCGACGGCGGGCAGCCCCTTGCCGCGCACGTCGCCGACGATCAGCCGCACCCCGTGCGGGGTGGGTATCAGGGCGTAGAGGTCACCGCCGATACGGGCCTCGGCCGCCGCGGCGCTGTAGCGGACGGCCACCTGGAACGGCCCGACGGTCGACGGCACGGGTTTGAGCAGGGCGTGCTGGGCGGTCTCCGCGACCGATCGGACGGCGGCGAGCACCCGCTCCCGGCGTCCCCGCAGCACGCCGGCCAGGCCGCTCGCGAGCGTGACGGCGACCAGGGCCGACAGCACGGCGGCCAGTTCCCGGCCCGGCACTCCGTCCCTGATCCCGAGCGTCGCCCCGACCACCACGGCGAGGACGCCGACGCAGAGGACCCCGCGCGGTCCGTTGGTCGTGGCCGCCAGGGCGGGCCCGGCCGCGAGCAGGGGCAGCCAGATCATCCCCGCCCCGCCGGCGAGGTCGGCGGACACGACGGCGGCGACGACCAGGACGGGCAGGGCCGGCGCGCCGGCGCCCAGCTGCGCGACGGCGCGCCTGCGGGCCGAAGTCCCGGCACCGGCCACCCGGTTGCGGAACGGCCGTACGGGCGGGTGGTCGTCGCCATGGTTACGGGCTTGGCTCATGTCGGTGTCCGCAGTCCTCACCTGTGCGCGGGGCACGTCCCGGAAATGTCTGACTTATCCAGAAAACGGGGTGAGGACGGTCCCCGGCAAGGAGCGGGATTTCAGATGGTGAGCGAGAGGCTCCTGGTCACGCGGCTCGCGGTGGGAAGCAGCCGCTCGCGGATCTCCGGCAGCCGGGAGAACCGGTTCGACGGCAGTGACACGCCGAGGGAGCCGAGCGTGTCCCCGCTGTAGACCGGGACGGCGACGCAGACCGTGCCGAGCGCGTACTCCTCCAGGTCCGTGACGGCCGGGGCCATGGGCGGCGTCTCCAGCCTCCGGAGGAGTTCCGGGAGGCTGGTGATCGTCCGCGGGGTGAGGTCGGCGAGGTGGTGCCGGGAGAGGTAGTCCTGGCGGGCCTCCTCGTCCATTTCCCGCAGGACGGACTTGCCCAGCGCGGTGGCGTGTCCCGCGTCCTCGAAGCCCACCCAGAGATCGACGCGGGGCGTCCCGGGGCCGTCGACGATCTCGGCGACCCGGATCTCGCCCTCCTCGTAGAAGGTGAGGTAGGCGGCCGTCGCGAGCTCGTCCCGCAGCGCGGCGAGGGTGGGCCGGACGCGACTGAGCAGCGCCTGCGCACGGCCCGTGGACTGCAGCGTCTGCAGCTTGTCGCCGAGGACGAAGCCGCCGTCGTCCAGCTTGCGCAGGTACCCGTCGTGGACCAGGGTCCGCAGCAGGTGGTAGGCGGTGGCCAGGGGCAGGTCCGTCTCGCGCGCCAGCTGCTTGGCCGGCGCGCCGTTCTCGTGCGCGCTCACCGCCTCCAGCAGACGCATGGCCCGCTGGACGGAGTTGATGAGCGTAGGGCCTTCTTGCCCACCCATACGAACAGCGTGCGTCAGGCCCGGGCCCCGGGCAAGGCGGAGGCCGCTTGATCAGTGTGGACCGGCTGGCGCGTCCCCATGCGGGCGAACACCCCGGGGCGGCGGTGCCGTGGACGCGCGGACGACGAGGTCGACCGGCGGGTCGTACGCCGGCGGCAGGTCCGCGTCCGGCTCCTCGATCGCCCGCACCAGGAGCCGGAGCCCCTCCCGCGCCACGGCGTCGAACGGCTGCCGCACCGTGGTCAGCGGCGGGGTCACGTAGGCGGCCACGGGGATGTCGTCGAAGCCCACCACGCTGATGTCGTCCGGCACGCGCACCCCGGCCTCCGTCAGGGCGCGGACGACGCCGATGGCCATGTCGTCGTTGGCGGCGAACACGGCGGTGCAGTCACCGTGCGCGGCGAGCTCGCGGCCCACCGCGTATCCGGACGCGGCCGACCAGTCGCCCTGCAGCACCGGCGGCGGCGCGATGCCGCGTGCGGCGAGGGCGCCGCGCCAGCCCTCCAGCCGGTCCCGGGCGGCGAACCACCGCTGCGGGCCGGCGAGATGGTGGACTGTCGCGTGCCCGAGGTCCAGCAGATGCTCGGTGGCCGTCCGGGCGAGGAGCTCGGCGCCGACTCCCCTGGCCATGGTGCGGGCACCGCCGAACGCCGCCGGGGCGCCGAGCACGAGGACCGGCACGTCGACGCCGATGGAGACCGGCCCCTCGTCGATCGGCTCGGAGACGACGATGCCGTCCACGCCCTGCTCCAGCAGCGACTCCACCGCGCCGGCCACACCGCCCGGGTCTCCTTCCAGCGTGTTGACGACCCGGAGCGCGTAACCGGCGTCCCGCGCAGCCCGCTCGATGCCGATCAGCAGCGAGGCCGGGCCGTAGAGGGCGGTGCCGAGGGTGACCACGCCGATGGACCGGGTCCGCCCGGAGGCGAGGGCCCGGGCCGCGCTGTTCAGCCGGTAGCCGAGTTCCCCGGCCGCCGCGAGCACTCTTCGGCGTACGTCCTCGGAGACGTAGCGCTCCCCGTTGAGGACCCGTGACACCGTCTTCTGCGAGACCCCGGCCAGCCGGGCCACGTCCACCCCGCGCGGCGCGCCGCCACCGGCCCGTCCTCCCACTCGCGTCATCACTCACTCCCCCGTGTCCGGCGGCCGCACCACGGCCCCTCCCGCCCAGCGTTCCACACCCCCGAACGCACCGGACCCGCGCTCCGTGCCCGGCCCGGTGTGCCACGTCCTCGCATCCACGTCGACGTGACCCCCGGCGGCGCACCGATCGGGACGACCGGAGGCCCGGGCCCCGGCGGGGGCCGCGCAGCCGTTCCGCCGGAAGCGGATGAGCACCGCGAAACGCCGCCGTGGTCCTTCGCGGCCCTCCCGGGACGGGCGACCATGCCGTGTCATGGACATCTTGCTCGTCGCCAGCGCGTTCAACAGCCTGTCCCAGCGTGTGTACGCCGAACTGTCGGACGAGGGACACCACGTGGACGTCGTGCTCGCCACGCACGGCCCCGACGCCGTCCGGGACGCCGTACGCGAGACAAGCCCGGAGCTGATCGTCGCCCCGATGCTGAAGTCGGCCCTGCCGGAGGACGTGTGGCGGGACCACACCTGCCTGATCGTGCACCCTGGGCCGCCCGGCGACCGGGGCCCGTCGGCGCTGGACTGGGCGATCGCCGAGGAAGCGTCGGAGTGGGGCGTCACGGTGCTGCAGGCCGAGGCGGCCATGGACGCGGGGGATGTGTGGGCGGACGGCTCCTTCCCGGTGCCGCCGGCGGGCAAGAGCGACGTGTACCGCAACGAGCTGGCGGACGCCGCCACGGCCGCCGTGCTGCTGGCCGTGCGGCGCTATGCCGACGGATCGTACAAACCACGTCCGCAGAGCGAACCCGGAATCCACGTGGTGTGGCGGGACTTCTTCCGCCAGGAGCAGCGGCGGATCGACTGGGAGCACGACGACACGGCGACGGTGCTGCGCAAGCTCCGCGGGGCCGACTCGCAGCCCGGCGTCCTGGACGAGGTCTGCGGCCGGGAGGTGTTCCTGCACGGCGGGCACCCCGAGGACCGGCTGCGCGGGGAGCCCGGTGAGCTGCTCGCGACCCGGGCCGGCGCGGTCTGCCGGGCCACCCGGGACGGCGCGGTGTGGATTCCGGAACTGCGCCCCCGCAAGAGCTCCGGTGACCCGGCGCCGTTCCGCCGCCCCGCGGCCTCGGTGCTCGCCGGCTTCCCGCCCCCGCCCGGCAGCGGCCCGGGCATGCCGGGTTCGAACGACCGCCCGTACTGGCTGCCCGAGATCGCGGCCCCGCTCGAACTGCCGCCGGACCGCACCACCTGGACCGACATCCGCTACCGGCAGCGCGGCCCCATCGGCTTTCTGACCTTCTCGTTCCCCGGCGGGGCCATGAGCACCACCCACTGCCGCAGGCTGCTCGCCGCCTGGCGCTACGCCCTCACCCGCCCGACCTCGGTGGTGGTGCTCGGCGGCGCGCGCGACTTCTTCTCCAACGGCATCCACCTCAACGTCATCGAGGCGGCGGACGACCCGGCGGCCGAGTCCTGGTCCAACCTCAACGCCATGAACGACCTGGTCGAGGCGGTGCTGCGCACCACCGACCGGCTGGTGGTGGCGGCCCTCGGCGGCAACGCGGCGGCCGGCGGGGTGATGCTCGCCCTGGCCGCCGACGAGGTCTGGTGCCGCA
Source organism: Streptomyces sp. NPDC002130 (assembly GCF_040296465.1). Taxonomy (NCBI): domain Bacteria; kingdom Bacillati; phylum Actinomycetota; class Actinomycetes; order Kitasatosporales; family Streptomycetaceae; genus Streptomyces; species Streptomyces sp. NPDC002130. Next base: position 1,795 of record NZ_JBEOXI010000312.1, on the reverse strand, counting down.
CGGGCAGCGTCCTCAACCCGCACTACCGGAACATGGGCCTGTACGGGTCGGAGTTCTGGACGTACTCGCTGCCCCGCCGGGCGGGCGACGAGACGGCGGAGCGGCTGACGAGCGAGGGGCTGCCGGTGAGTGCCGCGGCCGCCGAGCGGATCTCACTCGTGGACCGTCTGGTGCCGGTCGCGGCCCAGGACTTCGCCACCGAGGTCGAGCGGCTGGCCGCCGACCTGGCCGGCGATCCGGATCTCCCCCGCCGGATCACCGCCAAGGCCACGGCACGTCACGCGGACGAGCTCCAGCGGCCGCTCGCCGAATACCGGCGGGACGAACTCGCCCGCATGCGCGCCCTCTTCTTCGACCCCGAGGCGCCGTACCACGCGCTGCGGTCCGCGTTCGTCCGCAAGCTCCCGGGCGGCTCCGCCCGGCCGCTGGCCACGGGAGCGGCGCAGTGAGCGCGCGGCTGCTCGTGGCGGGCGTAGGCAACATCTTCCTCGCGGACGACGCCTTCGGCCCCGAGGTGATCCGCGCCCTGGACCCACACCCGCTGCCGCCGGAGGTACGGGTGCGGGACTTCGGCATCCGCGGCATGGACCTGGCGTACGAGCTGCTCGACGGCTACGACACGGCCGTCCTGGTCGACGCGGCCGTGCGGGGGCACGAGCCGGGCACGCTGTCGCTGATCGAGCCGGACCTGCCCAGCGGAACCACCACCGGCGCCCCGCCCGAAGCGCACGGCATGGACCCGGCGAAGGTCCTCGCCCTGGCCGCCCACCTGGGCGAGGAGCCGCTCCCCCGCGTCCTGGTGCTGGCCTGTGAGCCGGAGCTGCGGGCGCCCGCCGACGAGGACATCGCCCCGGGCATCAGCGCGACGGTGCGGGAGGCGGTGGGGCGGGCCGTCGCGGCGCTGCACGCGATGGTGCCGGTGCTGCTCGCCGACCCGGGGGCCACGCCCCCGTTGAGCCGCCCGGACGAATCCGCCGCCCTGTCGTCGGCCGGGCTGCCGGGCACGGTGAGCGGCGGCGCGGAGGATCGGTAGCGGAACGATTTCCCTACCGACCCGCGAGGAGCGGCGCCCATGTGCGATTCCGTGGACGAGGTCACCCAGGCCGTCCTGGCGAAGAACGACTCTCTGGCCGCGGGCCTGCGTGAGGAGCTGGCCCGGCGCGGAGTGTGCGTGGTCAACCTGCTGTCCAGCCCGGGCAGCGGCAAGACGGAGCTGCTCGGCCGGGTGCTGGCCAGGGCGGTGGAGCGGGGCCTTCCGGTGGCCGCGCTCACCGCCGACCTCGCGACCGAGAACGACGCCGACCGGCTGGCGCGTTCGGGAGCCCCGGTGAAGCAGCTGCTGACGGACGGGCTGTGCCACCTGGAGGCGCGGCAGCTGCGCGGCCACGTCGAGAGCTGGCTGCCCGAGGGGACCTCGCTGCTGTTCGTGGAGAACGTCGGCAATCTCGTCTGCCCCGCGTCCTACGACCTCGGCGAGAGTCTGCGGATCGTGCTCATGGCGGTGACGGAGGGCGAGGACAAGCCGCTGAAGTACCCCACCGCCTTCGGGTCCGCCCACCTGGTGGTGCTGACGAAGACCGACCTGTCCGGGCCGGCCGGGTTCGACGAGGCCGCCTTCGAGGAGAACGTCGGGCGGGTCAACCCGGGGGTGGAGGTGATGCGGTCCTGCGCCCGCACCGGCGCCGGCGTCGACACCCTGCTGGAGCGGGTGATCGCCGTCCGGGACGGGGCCCCTGTCCACCGGCCGCCCCTGGCGCCCCGCCCGCACACCCACACTCACACCCACGAGGGCGCC
>NZ_JBEOXI010000311.1:0-8069 GCF_040296465.1 Streptomyces sp. NPDC002130 | reverse complement strand
GCCGGCCTGGCTGCTGGTGACGGGCCGGCCGCAGATGCAGCTGCGCAAGGACGGCACGTCGGTCCGCTGAATCCCCTGTCGATGCTCCCCCTGCAGAACTCACCCCTGGAGGCACCCATGCCCCTCCACGAAGGCCCCCACCGAGCCGCCGAACGCCGCCTGTCCGTCAACCCCTTCTACGGTCCCGCCAACCCGCTCGGCGACATGGCCGAGGCCCCGCCCACCCACCGGCTCCCGGACCAGCCCATGGCACCGGCGACCGCCCACCAGCTGGTGCGCGACGAGCTGATGCTCGACGGCAACGCCCGGCTGAACCTCGCCACCTTCGTCACCACCTGGATGGAGCCCGAGGCCGGGCTGCTGATGGCCGAGTGCCGGGACAAGAACATGATCGACAAGGACGAGTACCCGCGCACGGCCGAGCTGGAGCGGCGCTGCGTGGCGATGCTCGCGGACCTGTGGCACGCGCCCGACCCGGCGAGTGCCGTGGGGTGTTCGACGACGGGGTCGAGCGAGGCGTGCATGCTCGCCGGGATGGCGCTGAAGCGGCGCTGGGCGAAACGCAATGCCGACCGCTACCCCGGGGCCCGGCCCAACCTGGTGATGGGCGTCAACGTGCAGGTCTGCTGGGAGAAGTTCTGCAATTTCTGGGAGGTGGAGGCCCGCCTGGTGCCCATGGAGGGCGAGCGGTTCCACCTGGACCCGCAGGCCGCGGCCGAGCTGTGCGACGAGAACACCATCGGCGTGGTCGGCATCCTCGGCTCCACCTTCGACGGGTCCTACGAGCCGGTCGCGGACCTGTGCGCGGCGCTGGACGCGCTGCGGGAACGGACCGGGCTGGACGTCCCGGTGCACGTGGACGGGGCGTCCGGGGCCATGGTCGCGCCCTTCCTCGACGAGGACCTGGTGTGGGACTTCCGGCTGCCGAGGGTGGCGTCGATCAACACCTCGGGGCACAAGTACGGGCTGGTCTACCCGGGCGTCGGCTGGGCGCTGTGGCGGGACGCGGAGGCGCTGCCGGAGGAACTGGTGTTCCGGGTGAACTACCTGGGCGGCGACATGCCGACGTTCGCGCTGAACTTCTCCCGGCCGGGCGCGCAGGTCGTGGCGCAGTACTACACGTTCCTGCGGCTGGGCCGGGACGGCTACCGGGCCGTCCAGCAGGCCGCGCGGGACGTGGCCACGGGACTGGCCGGGCGGGTCGAGGCGCTCGGCGACTTCCGGCTGCTGACCCGGGGCGACGAACTGCCGGTGTTCGCCTTCACGACCGGGCCGGACGTGACGGCGTACGACGTCTTCGACGTGTCCCGGCGGCTGCGCGAGCACGGCTGGCTGGTGCCCGCCTACACCTTCCCGAAGAACCGTGAGGATCTGTCCGTGCTGCGGGTGGTGTGCCGCAACGGCTTCTCCGCCGATCTCGCCGATCTGCTCGCGCAGGACCTGGAGCGGCTCCTGCCGGACCTGCGCCGGCAGCCGCGCCCGCTGACCGAGGACAAGGGCGCGGCGACCGGCTTCCACCACTAGCGGCTGAGCCGCGCGAACCTCCGTACCGCCAGCGGGAAGAACACCGCCAGCAGGGCCAGGGGCCAGATGATCGCCGGCCACGCGTGGCCGGACTCGGTGCCGGGCACGCCGAACAGGTCCCGTACGGCCGTGGCCGTGTGGGACATCGGGTTCCACTCGACGACCGTGCCCAGCCAGCCGGGCATGGAGCCGGGTGCGGCCAGCGCGTTGGAGAGGAAGCCGACCGGCCAGACCAGGATCTGCACGGCCTGGACCATCTCCGGCTTCCCGGCCACCAGGGCCAGGTGGATGCCGATCCACAGCATGGCGAACCGGAACAGCAGCAGCAGTCCCACGGCTTGGAGGAGGGCCGCCGGGCCCCCGCCGGGGCGCCAGCCGAGCGCGGCGCCCACGCCGATGAGTACCGTCAGGCCGGCCGCCGACTGGAGCATGTCGGCGGCCGAACGGCCCACCAGCACCGCCCCGTTGGCCATGGGCATCGAGCGGAAGCGGTCGATCACGCCCTTGTTCAGGTCCTGCGTGACGGCGAGCATCGTGCCCTCCAGGCCGAAGGCCATGGTGAGCGCGAGCATGCCGGGGATCAGGTAGTCGCGGTACTCGCCGCTCACCCCGCGGCCGCCGCCGACGAGGTAGCCGAACATCAGCAGCAGCATCACCGGGAAGACCAGGTTGACGACCAGCTGCACGGGTTGCCGCCCCCAGCGGGCGAGTTCCCGGCGGGTCATGGTCCAGGAGTCGGTCAGGGCATGGGCGCTCACGCGGCCCCCTTCACTCGGTGGTCGTCCCCGGTGAGGTGCAGGAACACCTCGTCCAGCGTCGGGCGGCGCAGGGCGACGTCCTCCGCCTCGATCCCGGCCTCCTGAAGGGCCCGTACGACCCCGGAGAGCGCCTCCATGCGGTCGGTGACCGGGGCGCTCAGCAACCGGCGGTCGGCGTCGACGCTGATCCCGGTGAGGGGCAACAGGGCGACGGCGGCCCCCAGTTGGCCGGCGTGCCGCAGGATCACGTCGATACGGTCACCGCCGGTCTCGGCCTTCAGCTCGTCCCCCGTGCCCTCGGCGACGACCCGCCCGGCGTCGACGACCGAGATGCGGTCGGCGAGCTGGTCGGCCTCCTCCAGATACTGCGTGGTCAGCAGGACCGTCGTGCCGCCGCCTACCAGGGAGCGGACGGACGACCACACCTCGGCCCGCCCGCGTGGGTCCAGACCGGTGGTGGGCTCGTCCAGGAACAGCACCTCCGGCTCGGTGATCAGGGACGCGGCGAGGTCCAGGCGGCGCCGCATGCCGCCGCTGTACTGCCGCACCGCCTTGCGGCCGGTGTCGGCCAGATCGAAACGCTCCAGGAGTTCGTCCGCACGCGCGCGTGCCCGCCGCGCGCCCAGATGGTGCAGCCGCCCGAACAGCTCCAGGTTCTGCCGTCCGCCGAGCTCCTCGTCGAGCGCGGCGTGCTGGCCGAGCAGGCCGATGCGCAGCCGCACGGCGTACGCCTCGCGCACCACGTCGTGCCCGGCCACCTCGATCCGGCCCGCGTCGGGCCGCAGCAGGGTGGACAGGACCCTCACCAGGGTGGTCTTGCCGGCGCCGTTCGGGCCGAGCACTCCGTGCACCGTGCCGCGCGCGACCGTGAGGCCGAGCCCGTCGAGCGCCTTCTTGCCGCCGTACGTCTTCTCCGCGCCTTCGACGGTGATCGCCGTGTCGGCCACTGAGTCTCCCTCGCTAGTCAAACTTGACTACAAGCGCAAACGTAAACCCGTCCGAGCCATTCGTCAAACTTGATTAGTGGGCGTCCCCGGGGTGCCGCTCCCCCGTCGCGTACGGGTTCTCCTCGTCGTCGGCCAGGACGCCGACGAACGGGTCGCCCTCGTCGGCGAAGGTGTAGGCGCCGCCCTCGATGCGCTCGATGAGACCGCGGGTCCACTCGGCCTCGGAGTCGGCCGTGTGGACCCACATGTTCATGATCTCGCCGATGTGTCCGAGCTGAGCGGGCCCGTCCTCGGGCACGTAGTGCTCCAGGACGGCGGCCCGCCACTGCTCGATCCGCAGGGTCCGCTCCTTCAGCAGGGCCACCGCCTCCGCCCTCGGCAGGTCGACGACGAAGCCGACGGCGGCCGTCTTCAAGTCCCCGCGCTGGTCGTAGGTGACCAGAGCCTCACGCAGCAGCCGGAAGTACTCCTCGTTCCCCTGCCCGGTGATCTCGTACTCCGTGCGCGGCGGGCCGCCCGCCGTGGACGGGGCGGTCTCGTGCGCGTGCAGCAGCCCCTGCTTCGCCAGCTGCTTCAGGGCGTGGTAGATCGAGCCGGGCTTGGCGCTGGACCACTCGTGCGCGCCCCAGTACTCCAGGTCGTTGCGCACCTGGTAGCCGTGGGCGCGGCCGTGCATACGGACCGCGCCGAGCACGAGGAGGCGGATCGTTGACATGCGGCCAAGGCTATGCCTCGGCCGCCGCCCGCTGTTCCTCGGCCACCAGCTCGAAGGCGGTCCTGCCGTCCAGGGACTCGCGGATGATGTCGGCGTGACCGGCGTGCCGGGCCGTCTCGCGGATGAGGTGCAGGCAGAGCCAGCGGTGGGAGACCCGGCCGTCCGGCGGGAACCAGGGCTGGGCCGGCAGCGCGAACGTGTCGTCGAGGCTGGGGACCGAGCGGATGTACGCCTCCGTCTCGGCGGCGACCTTCTCCCAGTAGGCCAGCTGTGACTCGACGGTCTCGCCCTCGACCAGCCGGAAGCACTCGTGCCAGTTGCTCTGGTCCCGCACTACCGCAGGCGGCTCGCCCTTGGCCAGGGAGACCCACATCTGCTCGACCTCGACGACGTGCTTGAGCAGACCGGCCAGGGACAGCTCGCTCGCGCTGGGGCGGGACGACGCCTGCTCGTCCGTCAGCCCGAGCACCGCCCGGCGGACGCCGCCGCGCTGCTCGGCGATGAAGGACAGGAGCGCTCCGCGCTCGTCGCCGTGTGCCTCCGCCGGAACGTGAGTGACCATGACCGCCGCCTTTCACCGGGCCAGGGGGCCTCTCCCCCTGACACCGACCACGCTACGGACCCTTGCGGTCAGGTTCTGTCCGCAAGGGTCCGGGCGCCGGAAGGCTCTAGAAAGGGAACCCGCTCCGGCCGTGCTGCACCGAGATCCACTTGGTCGTGGTGAACGAGTCGAGCATCGTGTCGCCGTTGAGCCGGCCGATCCCCGAGTGCTTCTCACCGCCGAACGGGACGATCGGCTCGTCGTGCACGGTGCCGTCGTTCACGTGGAACATGCCCGTGTCGATCTGCCGGGCGAACGCGACACCCCGCTCGATGTTCCCGGTGTGGACGGCACCGCTCAGGCCGTAGGGCGTGTCGTTGACCAGCCGTACGGCCTCCTCCTCGCCGTCGAACGGGACGAGGAAGGCCACCGGCCCGAAGACCTCCTGCCGGAGCAGCGCCGAGTCGGCGGGGACGTCCGTCAGCACGGACGGCTCGACGAGGTTGTCGGTCCGCCCACCGCGCACCAGGGCCGTGGCGCCCTCGGCGAGGGCCTGCTCGACCACGCCGGAGACGGCGTCCGCCTGCGAGGAGTTGATGACCGGGCCGATGACGGTCTCCGGGTCGCGCGGGTCGCCCGTCTTGAGGGTCTTCACCTTGGCGACGAACTTCTCGGTGAACTCGTCGGCGACCGCCCGGTCGACGAGGACCCGGTTGGCGGCCATGCAGACCTGGCCCTGGTGGACGTACCGGCTGAAGACGGCCGCGTCGACCGCGTAGTCGATGTCGGCGTCGTCGAGGACCACCAGCGCGCTGTTGCCGCCCAGTTCGAGCACGGAGCGCTTGAACAGCCGGGCGCAGACGGTCGCCACGTGCCGGCCGACCTGGTCCGAGCCGGTGAAGGAGATGACCTTGGGGACCGGGTGCTCGAGGAAGGCGTCGCCGATCTCCGCGATGTCGGTGATGACGACGTTCAGCAGACCGCCGGGCAGCCCCGCGTCCTCGAAGATCTTCGCGACCAGGGAGCCGCCGACGATCGGCGTGTTCTGGTGCGGCTTGAGCACCACGGCGTTGCCGAGGGCGAGCGCCGGGGCGACGGACTTGATCGACAGCAGGAAGGGGAAGTTGAAGGGGCTGATCACACCCACGACCCCGACCGGCACGCGGTAGACGCGGTTCTCCTTGCCGTCCACCGGCGAGGGGATGATCCGCCCCTCGGGGGCCAGCGCCAGGTGGACCGCCTCGCGCAGGAACTCCTTGGCGAGGTGCAGCTCGAAGGCGGCCTTCAGGCGCGTGCCGCCGAGCTCGGCGATGATGGCCTCGGAGATCTCGGCCTCGCGCTCCTCGATCAGGCGCAGCGCCTTCTCGAAGACCGCCCGGCGGGCGTAGGGGTTGGTCGCGGCCCACTGCTTCTGTGCGCGGGCCGCCGCCCGGTAGGCCTGATCGACCTCGTCGACCGTGGCTATGGTGATCGACGCCAGCTTCTCGTCGTCGTACGGGTTGAAGTCGATGATGTCCCAGGAGCCGGTACCCGGGCGCCACTCACCGTCGATGTACTGCTGTGCAAGGTCGGTGAAGCAGGACGACGACATGTGTGATCCCTCGATCCCTGGCAGACCTCTGATCGTGCCTTCACGATCTGATCACACGTCATCGTACTGATGTTTCAGGCGAGTTGGAGGGGCACTTCAGGAGAGCTGGAGGAGGCCCCGCAGAAGGTCCCGGCTCTCCGAAGGGCCCGGGCTGTCGCTCTGGAGCTCCTTGAGCGCCTTCTCGTACTGGGCGACGTCCTCGACCTTGTCCAGGTACAGCGCGCTGGTGAGCTGCTCCAGGTAGACGACGTCCGACAGGTCGGACTCCGGGAAGCTGAGGATCGTGAACGCGCCACTTTCGCCGGAGTGGCCGCCGAGGCTGAACGGCACCACCTGGAGCCGGACGTTGGGCCGCTCGGAGATCTCGATGAGGTGCTGGAGCTGGCCCCGCATCACCTCGCGGTCGCCGTAGGGGCGGCGCAGGGCGGCCTCGTCCAGGATGATGTGGAAGTCCGGCGCGCGCTCGTCGAAGAGGTGCTTCTGCCGCTCCAGCCGCAGCGCCACGCGGCGTTCGACGTCGGCCTCGCTCGCCCCCTGCATGCCCCGCCGGACCACCGCGTGGGCGTACGCCTCGGTCTGCAGCAGACCGTGCACGAACTGCACCTCGTACGCCCGGATCAGCGAGGCGGCGCCCTCCAGGCCGACGTAGGTCGGAAACCAGCTGGGCAGCACGTCCGAGTAACTGTGCCACCACCCGGCGACGTTGGCCTCCTTGGCCAGGGACAGCAGGGAGGATCGCTCCTGCTCGTCGGTGATGCCGTACAGGGTCAGCAGGTCCTCGACGTCTCTGGTCTTGAAGCTCACCCGGCCCAACTCCATCCGGCTGATCTTCGACTCGGAGGCGCGGATCGAGTAGCCCGCAGCCTCGCGCGTGATGCCCCGCGCCTCACGCAGTCGCCTGAGTTGTGATCCGAGCAGCATGCGCCGCACCACCGATCCCGGCTCTCCCGCGCTCACGTTCGCCAGCCTCCCCAACGTCTTCAGGGGCCGCAGTCTGCCACTAAAACACTCCGAGCAGTACTCGTCCGGTTACGGAAACGGAATCGGGACGGTCGACGCTCGCGCGCGGGAGCAAGAAGAAGGCAAGTGAACGGCCAAAGATGGACGCGAAGATGACGGAAAAATTTCCCAACAACCGTCACGGGACATCTCATTCCGGTCACGTGCACGTGCATCTGCCCTTGCATCTGCTGAACGCATCCGAAACCATGGTCCCGCACCACCGCCGCATCGCACCGACCGCGAATTCCCGGGAGTGCCTCGCATGGGGACGAATGGATCGACCATGCTCGAGCCGTTACGGCAGGGCCTTCCGCCGCTGGATCCCGCGGCCGTGTCCGACGCCGCCTCCTGCGCTCTGCCCGCCCGCTACGAAGCGGTGCGCGAAGCACGGCGGTTCACCCGCACCACCCTCGACCAGTGGGACATGGGCGAGCGGTTCGACGACGTCTGCCTGGTGGTCTCGGAACTCGTCACCAACGCGCTGCGGCACGGCCTGCCGGCGGGCAAGGCATGTACCGGCGACCGCGAACCTCCCGTGCGGCTGCACCTGATGCGGTGGGCCGAGCGGCTGGTGTGCGCGGTACGCGATCCCAGTCACGACAGTCCGGTCGCCCGGGAGACCGACGACTTCTCGGCCGAGTCGGGACGCGGGCTGTTCCTCGTGGACTCCTTCAGCGACAGCTGGGGCTGGCACCCGCTCGCGGGCGCGCTCGACGGCAAGGTGGTCTGGGCGCTGTTCCGGCTGCAGCACGCCGGTTCACGACCCGACGGGGAATGAAAGACCGGGGCGCATTCTCGCGTCGCGGTTCTACGCGCGTCACCGCGCGCTGAGGGCGGATCGCCCCGATTTCGCCGGGGGCTGCCGGAGTTTCAGCCGCCCACCAGGTGGTCGAACTCGCCGTCCTTCACACCCAGCAGCATCGCCTCGATCTCCGCACGGGTGTAGACCAGTGCGGGACCGTCGGGGAAGCGCGAGTTGCGCACGGCCACG
>NZ_JBEOXI010000310.1:0-8139 GCF_040296465.1 Streptomyces sp. NPDC002130 | reverse complement strand
GACCTCGGGGTGCGGCGGTTCGGCGACGTCCTCGACGCGTCCCTGGCGAGCGGCACCGCCGCCACCTTCTACTCCAGCGCAACCCCTCGGAGGCACCGTAGACGGCCGCGCCGAGCCCCGCCGGGCCGCCGCCGATGACCACCAGGTCGTAGAAGTCGGCCGTCGGGGTCGTCGCCAGCCCGACGCGGTCGGCGAGGTCGACGGCCTCCGGCTCGACCAGCGGAGTCCCGTCGGGCGTGATCACCACCGGCAGCCGCAACCCGTCCTCGCCGGCCGCGGCCAGCAGCCGCCGCCCCTCCGGCTCGTCGGAGGAGTACCAGCGGTAGGGCACCTGGTTGCGGGCCAGGAACTCCCGTACGTCCGAGGAGCGCGACGACCACCGGTGCCCCACGACCTTGGTGCTGGGCACGGGCCGGAAGTCGCTGGACCGCCACGCCTGGAGCAGATCGTCGAGGACCGGGTACAGCTTCTCCTCCGGCGGGTCCCACGGCTTCAGCAGATAGTGGTCGAGGTCGACGACGTTGATCGCGTCGATCGCGGCGTTCGTGTCCGCGTACGCGGTCAGCAGCACGCGCCGCGCGCCCGGATAGACGTCGAGGGCCTGTTCGAGGAACTCGATGCCGTTCATCTGCGGCATCCGGTAGTCGGCCAGGATCACGGCCACGAGATCGCCGCGCAGCTTCAGCTCCCGCAGCGCGTCCAGCGCGGACGCGCCGGACTCCGCCCGCACGATCCGGTACGACGCGCCGTACCGCCGCCTCAGGTCCCGGGCCACGGCCCGGGAGACACCCGGGTCGTCGTCCACGGTCATGATGACGGTCCGCGCCGAATCGGCGGCCTGTGCCATACGTCCCCCACGCCGGGCGGTCGACTCACGGCACGACGCCCCGGAGCACCGCGCCGACCTCCGCCCATCGTATGTTCGATCGCTGCGCAGCGCTCCGATTCGGAGATCCGCCGCGGCGGGCGTAGTGAAGACTGGGCGGCGGCAGGTAGTGATCGTGACTAGGGAGGCAGCGGGATGACACGCCCGATCACCGCAGGGGTCGACGGATCGCAGGAGAGCCTCGCGGCCCTCGCCTGGGCGGCGCGGGAGGCGGTCCGGCGCGACCGGCCGCTGCGCGTGGTGCACGCCTGGCGGGTCCAGACGCCGGAGCTGATCGAGACCGCGGTCGACACGGGCGCGGACAGCCAGGCCGAGTGGGTGCACAGCGCGGTGACCGAGGCCGTCGGGACCGTCACCGAACAGCATCCGGACCTCGCGGTGACCACCGATGTCATCGAGGGTGCGGTGGCCGACACCCTGGTGGCCGCCGCGGCCGACGCCGAGATGCTGGTCCTCGGCTCGCGTGGGCACGGCCGCATCGTCGGATTCCTGCTCGGCTCGATCGGCCAGCAGGTGATCGCCGAGGCCGTCCGGCCCGTGGTGCTCGTCCGGGCCGGCGACCAGCCCTCGTCCGAGGCCGCAGGGCGGGAGATCGTCGTGGGCCAGCAGGGCGACCCGGAGGACAGCGCCGACGCACTGCGCTTCGCCTTCGAGACGGCCGCCGCGCGGGGGGCGACCGTGCGGGTCGTGCGGGCCTGGAGCCTGCCGCCCGTCTTCGCCTACAGCCCGGGCTCGCTGAAGCTCCTCGACGAGGCCGGGGGACTGGAGCCGTACGAGAAGAAGAACCTGGCCGCCGCGGTCCGGCCCTGGCGGGAACGCTTCCCCGACGTGCCCGTCGAGGAGCACGTGGAGATGGGCAGCGCGAGTCAGGTGCTGCTGTCGGTGGCCGGGACGGCCCAGCTGATGGTCGTGGGCCGCCGGGCCCACCGGACGGCCGTCGGGGCGCGCATCGGCTCGGTGGCACACGGGATGCTGCACCACGCCGACTGCCCCGTGGCGGTGGTGCCGCCGGTGTGAGGGCGCCGGCCCCTCACTCCGCCGTCGGCTGCAGTGTCTTCCTGGCCTTGGGCAGGATGTTCTGGATGTAGTCCTCGACCACCGCGTCGAGGCCGATGTCGTGCTGGGCCCGCTCGGACAGGTACCAGCGGTGTTCCAGGAGCTGGTGGTAGATCTCCGCCGGGTCCATGGCGCCGCGCAGTTCGACGGGCACGGCCCGCACGGTCGGCCGGAACACCTCCCGCACCCAGCGGTGGGCCAGCACCTCGGGGCGCGCTCCCAGGGGGTCGCCCGGCGCGTAGTCGTCCTGGGTCGCCATCCAGCTCTCCAGGTCGTTCAGCAGCCGCCGGGCCTGGTTCTCCTCCGTGTCGAGACCGGTCAGGCGCAGCAGCTGCCGCTGGTGGTGGCCCGCGTCGACGACCTTGGGCACGAAGCTGACCGTGTCGCCGTTCGAGGCGTGCTCGATCTGCATCTCGGCGACGTCGAACCCGAGGTCGTTCAGGCGGCGGATCCGGCGCTCGATGTAGTGGTACTTGCCCGCCGGGTAGACGGAGGCACGGGTCAGTTCGTCCCACAGGCCGCGGTAGCGGGCGCAGATCTCCATGCCGAACTCGATCGGGTCCACCGACGGGTGCAGCGCCCCGGACGCCTCCAGGTCCAGCAGCTCCCCGCTGATGTTCACCCGGGCGAGATCGAGGTCGTAGTCCCGCTGCCCGGCGCTGAGCTGTGGATGCAGGTCGCCTGTCTCGGCGTCCACCAGGTACGCGGCGTAGGCGCCCGCGTCGCGCCGGAAGAGGGTGTTGGACAGCGAGCAGTCGCCCCAGGCGAACCCGGCCAGGTGCAGCCGCACCAGGAGCACGGCGAGCGCGTCCATGAGCCGGTGCATGGTGGCCGGGCGCATGGTCGTCTCGAACATCGAGCGGTACGGCATCGAGCCGCCCAGGTGCCGGGTGACCAGGACGCTTTCCAACGGGGCACCGCTCGCGTCGGTGCGGCCCGTGACCACGGCCAGCGGGTCCACCGACGGGATGCCGAGCCGGTCCAGGTCGCGCAGCATGTCGTACTCGCGCAGCGCCGGGCGCTCGGCCAGCTCCTTGACGGCGATCACCTCGTCGCCCGCCCGTGAGTAGCGCACCACGTGCCGGGAGATACCGCGCGGCAGCGGCACCAGGTACTCCTCCGGCCACTCCTCCAGGGGCACGTCCCACGGCAGTTCGAGCAGGAGCGCGGGGTGCTCCGGATTGGTCGCGCTGATCTGCAGTGCCATGGGCCGGGTGTCCTTGTCTCGCCGCCGATCGTCACATCAGATTAGAGGGCGCGTTCCCGGGCCAGGAGAGCGGCGTCCCGCACCGGCCCGCGGTGCACCGGTCCGTGCCCGGGGAGCAGCAGTTCGCCCTCCAGCTGCGCCAGGACGTCCAGGGAGGCCAGGGCACGCGGCCGCTCGTGGTGGAACATGTCCGGCAGCAGCTGCGGCCCCTCGACCCGCGAGGTGGGGTGCCCGCTGACCAGCGCGTCCCCGGAGATCAGCGCACCGGTGCCGGGCAGGTGGTAGGCGCAGTGGCCGTCGGTGTGACCCGGCGTGTGCACGGGCACCGGCCGCCCGGGCAGGTCCAGGGCGCCTGCCGCCGGGAACGCCCGCGGAGCGGTGACGGGCACGTCTGCCGTGCCGCCCGAGCGCAGTGCGTGCACCGCCCACGGCAGCACTCCCGGCCGCCAGCCGTTCCTCAGTACCGTCCCGATGGACACCTGGTGCAGGAACTCCCGGCGCGCGTGCGGCACTTCGGCCTCGTGCAGATGAACGGGGGTGCCGTGGGCGGCGCTCAGGTACTCGGCGGATCCCAGGTGGTCGTTGTGCGCGTGCGTGATCAGTACGGCCTCCACCGCCTCCGGGGCGCTGCCCACCTGCGCGAGCGAGGCGAGGACCCGCTCCCGGTCGCCGGGGTAGCCGGTGTCGACCAGCGTGACCGCGTCCCCCTCCTTGAGGATCACCCAGTTGGTGCTGGAGCCGTGCACCAGGTAGGTGCCGTCCGCGACTTGGTGTACGTCCGCCCGCATGATCGCCCTGCCCCTGTGTGGTTCCCGGTACCGGCCCGACGGGAGAAGAGAAGCAGACCCGGCGGCGTTCGGAATCGCCGGGTCCACTCAACGAGGTCGTGCTGCGGGGGTGTTCGGTCCGCCGTCAGCGCACGCCGTGCGGGCGGAACTGGATGCTGATGCGCGGCTCCGTCGCCCGGGTGCTCTTGGGGATCGAGTGCTCCCAGGTGCGCTGGCAGGAGCCGCCCATCACGACGAGGTCGCCGTGTCCCAGCGGACGGCGCACGGTGTCCCGGCCACCCTGCAGCGGGCGCAGCAGCAGGTCCCTGGGTGCCCCCACCGAGAGGATCGCGACCATGGTGTCCTCGCGCGCACCGCGTCCGATCCGGTCGCCGTGCCACGCCACACTGTCGCGTCCGTCGCGGTAGTAGCAGAGCCCGGCCGTGGTGAACGGCTCGCCCAGCTCCTCGCCGTAGTGGGCGCTCAGCGCGTCCCTCGCCTGGGTCAGCACCGGGTGCGGCAGCGGATCGTCCACGCCGTAGAACGCCAGCAGGCGGGGGACGTCGACCACGTTGTCGTACATCTTGCGCCGCTCCGCCCGCCACGGAACCTCGGCAGCCAGCTGTTCGAACAGTTCGTCCGAGCCGCTGAGCCACCCGGGCAGCACGTCGAGCCAGGCTCCGAAGCCGAGGTCGGTACGGCTGATCCCGTCCAGAGGGCCGAGGCGCAGCTCATCGGCCTGGTCGAAGAGGGAGCCCTGGAGGTGCATGGGGCCAGCGTACCTCGGAATCGAAAAGATGTTCCATGAGGAGTCGGCCTTTCGATACATCGATGTATCCAATACAGTCGTGTATCGAAAGACCGAAAGGAGGGCCGACATGGCGGCCGAAGGAACCACCGGACGCGTGACCAGACGCCGGGTCCACACCCGCGCCAACCTCCTCGGGGCGGCGTTCTCCGTGTTCGCGGCCAAGGGCTTCGGCCACGTCTCGATCGAGGAGGTCTGCGAGGCCGCCGGCTACAGCAGGGGCGCCTTCTACTCCAACTTCTCCAGCCTCGACGAGCTGTTCTTCGCCCTCTACCGGGAACGGGCCGACCTGATCGCCGAGCAGGTGTCCGGCGCGCTCGCCCTCGACGGACCCGACCTCGACGTGCCCGCCGCCGTGGACCGCGTCACCGACGTGCTGCTCCTGGACCGGGACTGGCTTCTGGTGAAGACGGACTTCCTCGTGCACGCCGCCCGCGACCCGGAGGTGGCGCGCAGCCTGCTCGAACACCGCGCGCGGCTGCGGCAGGCCATCGCCGACCGGCTCGGCCGGGCCCGCGGGCACACCGCACTGCCCGCCGTGCTGGGCGACACCGACGGCGCCGCCCGTGCCGTGGTCGCCGCGTACGACGGTGTCACCACGCAACTGCTGCTGGACCGGGACCTGGACCACGCCCGCGCCTGGCTGAAGCAACTGCTCACGGCCCTGCTGACCGACGGCAGCGGCACCCCCGATCACACGAAGCACTGAGGAAGGGACGGTCGCCATGGATGCCGATGTCATCGTCGTCGGAGCAGGTCTCGCCGGCCTGGTCGCGGCGCACGAGCTGACCAGCAGGGGCCGGCGGGTCGCCCTCGTCGACCAGGAGAACGCCGCCAACCTCGGCGGCCAGGCCTTCTGGTCGTTCGGCGGGCTGTTCCTCGTCGGCTCGCCCGAGCAGCGCCGCCTGGGCATCAAGGACTCCTTCGACCTCGCCTGGAGCGACTGGCGGGGCAGCGCGGGCTTCGACCGGCTGGAGGACGAGGACTCCTGGGCCGTGCGCTGGGCCCGGGCCTACGTCGAGTTCGCCGCGGGGGAGAAGCGGTCCTGGCTCGACGGGCACGGCATCACGTTCCTGCCCACCGTCGGCTGGGCCGAACGCGGCGACCTCACGGCACACGGGCACGGCAACTCCGTGCCCCGCTTCCACGTCGCCTGGGGCACGGGCACCGGCGTCGTCGAACCGTTCGTGCGGTACGCCGAGCAGGCCGCCCGCGACGGACTGCTCACCTTCCACCACCGCCACCGTGTCGACGCGCTCGTCGTCGAGGACGGCACCGCCCGGGGCGTGCGCGGCACGGTCCTGGCCGACGACCCCGCACCCCGTGGCGCCGCCTCCAGCCGCGACGCGATCGGCGAGTTCGAACTGACCGCCCAGGCCGTCATCGTCACCAGCGGCGGCATCGGCGCGAACCACGACATCGTCCGCCGCTACTGGCCGGAGCGCCTCGGCACCCCGCCGCGCGAGATGGTCACCGGCGTTCCCGCCTACGTCGACGGGCGGATGCTCGACATCAGCGCCGAGGCAGGCGTCCGGCTGGTCAACCGCGACCGCATGTGGCACTACACGGAGGGCCTGCAGAACTGGGACCCGATCTGGCCCGGCCACGGCATCCGCATCCTGCCCGGACCGTCCTCGATGTGGTTCGACGCCCTCGGCCGCCGCCTGCCCGGGCCCTTCCTGCCCGGCTACGACACCCTCGGCACCCTGAAGCACCTGCGCACCACCGAGGACATCGCCGGATACGACCACTCCTGGTTCATCCTCTCGCAGAAGATCATCGAGAAGGAGTTCGCGCTGTCGGGATCCGAGCAGAACCCCGACATCACCGCCAAGGACCGGGCCGGATTCCTCAAGGAACGCATCCTCGGAAAGGGCGCACCCGGACCGGTCGACGCGTTCCTGCGCAAGGGCGCCGACTTCGTGACCGCGTCCGGCCTCGAACAGCTCGTCGCGAAGATGAACGAACTCACCGACAAGCCGCTGCTCGACGCGGCCGAGATCCGGCGCCAGATCGAGGCCCGCGACCTTCAGATCGCCAACCCCTACGCCAAGGACGCCCAAGTACAGGGCATCCGCAACGCGCGCCGCTACATCGGCGACCGCCTCGGCCGGGTCGCCACCCCGCACCGCATCCTCGACCCGGCGGCCGGACCGCTGATCGGCGTCAAGCTGCACGTCCTCACCCGCAAGACCCTCGGCGGCATCCAGACCGACCTGGACTCCCGCGCCCTCGGGACCGACGGCAAGCCGATCGACGGACTGTACGCGGCCGGCGAGGTCGCCGGATTCGGCGGCGGCGGCGTCCACGGCTACAACGCCCTGGAGGGCACCTTCCTCGGCGGCTGTCTCTTCTCGGGCCGGGCGGCGGGACGGGCGGCCGCCAAACAGACCGCCTGACCTCGAGGGACGGTCCGTCCCTTCAGGATTCGAGGAGGCGGACCAGCACGGTGGCGTGGCTCTGCTCGGGCGTCTTCGACGCGGTCAGCAGGGTCACGTCGCCCGCACGGGCCAGCTCACGCACACCGTCGAGCGCCGCGGACGCCTCGTCGGAGGCGAGCTCCGCCTCGTACCGCTCGGCGAACTCCTCGTACGGGCCCTCGCCCGCGTGGTACCAGCGGCGCAGCTCCGTCGAGGGGGTGAGCGCCTTCGGCCACTCGTCCACCCGCGCCGCGTCCTTGGCCAGGCCGCGCGGCCACAGCCGGTCGACCAGGACCCGCGCACCGTCCTCCGGCTCGGCGGGCTCGTAGACACGGCGCACGCGCACGCTCATGGTCGGCTCCTCTCCGCGGCGGCAGGGGTGTGCCGCGAGCCTAACCCCGGCCGGGCGTCCGCACCGCTCGGTACCCGAACGGCCGGTTCCGCTCCTGCCGGGCGGGTACTCCGACCGCCCGACCACGTCGAGGAAGGAGGTCATGACATGAGTGCACAGGACGATCTGCGGGTCATAGGGTCGCTCGACGAACTCGCCGAGCTCGTCGAACGGCACCGGGGCCTGTATGTCCGCTGGTCGCGCGGCCCGGAGACCGATCTCCGCGAGGTGTCCAGCACCGACGACCTGACGGGCGTCTCCCTGCCGGGGCTGTCCGCCAGCCCGCTCGGCGTCGAGGAATGGTGGGAGGGCCGGCCGGTGCGGGTCTGGGTGGCCCGCCGTCTGCACGACTACGCGCATCTTCCGCACGACAAGGGGCCGGGGGTGCACCCCTGGGTGCTCACCGGCAAGGAGACCGCCCGCGGGCCCGACAACGAACCATTGGTCACCGACGTCCGCCCGATGTGCCGACTCGACCAGCGGGTGATCGAAGAGGCGAAGGCCGAGGTCGGTGGACGGGCAGGTCGCCGAGTTGCCAGGTGCCCGCGGCGGCCGCGGTGATCGTCTGTGAGCTCATCGGCGGAGTTTCACACATGACGCCCGG
>NZ_JBEOXI010000309.1:0-8177 GCF_040296465.1 Streptomyces sp. NPDC002130 | reverse complement strand
CCGTGCTGGACGGGGTGGTGCTTGGGCTCCACCAGCACATGGAGACTCAGTACGGCTTCCATCGTCGGCGAGTAGGCGAACCCCACCCGCTCCGCTCCGCCCGCAGGAACCCGGAACACGATCGTCATGACCCGTCATCCTCGCCGCACGGCGTCCACGAGGGGAGCCGCGCCGCGCCGAAGGTCAGGCGCGAGCGGCGGGGAACGACCAGCATCTGGCGGCCGTCGCCTCACACCGGTTGCCAGATCTGGGCGAGCGTTGAGGCGGTGAGAAGTTGCTCGGGGTTTCCCTGCGCCGCCAGCCGACCCTCGCGGAGCAGGAGGCAGGCGTCCGCCGAGCGTGCGGCTTCCAGGTCGTGGGTGGCCTGGACGACGGTCCTGCCGTCGGCGACCAGCTCCGTCAGCAGAGCGGCGATCCGGTCCCTAGCTTCGGGGTCCAGGCCCGTGGTCGGTTCGTCCAGGAGGAGCAGGTCGGACTCCTGGGCGAGTCCTTGGGCGATCAGGGCGCGTTGCCGCTGTCCGCCGGAGAGTTCTCCGAGTTGGCGGGTGGCGAGGTCGGTGATGCCGAGCCTCTCCATGGACTGGTCCACGGTGGCATGGTCCTTCCGGGTCAGTCGGCGCCATGGCCCGCGGTCGCCCCAGCGCCCCATCTCCACTGTCTGCCTGACCGTGAGCGGCAGTGCGTCGGTGACGGCGCTGCGCTGCGGGACGAACGCCGGCGGCCGGTCGCCGACGTGGTGGAGCCGGCCTGATGTGGGTTGGATCACTCCGGCCATGACTCCGAGCAGGGTGGACTTCCCGCTGCCGTTCGGGCCGACGAATGCGGTGATCGCCAACGCCGGTATTTCCGCGTCGAGTTGACGAAGGACGGGGCGGCCGGGGTATCCGGCGGAGAGCTCCGTGAAGCGGACTCGGGGCGTCCGGATCTCGGCGACTGCGGGAGGGCCCCCCTGTGTTCTGAACATGGTTTTCATTATAGTGCGTTTATATGGAGTGGTTGACGGGTCCCTTCGAGGTGACCTTCGTGCAGCGGGCCCTGTGGGGCGGAATGTTGGTGTCGGCGATCTGCGCCTTGGCGGGCACCTGGGTGGTGCTCAGGGGTATGGCCTTCCTCGGTGACGCCATGTCGCACGGGCTGCTGCCCGGAGTCGCGCTCGCCGCGCTGTTCGGCGGCAACCTGCTGCTGGGGGCGCTGCTGAGCGCGGCCGTCATGACCGTCGGCGTCACGGCTCTCGGCCGCACGCCGAGGCTGTCCCAGGACACCGGTATCGGCCTGCTGTTCGTGGGGATGCTGTCGCTCGGTGTGATCACCGTGTCGCGCTCGCAGTCCTTCGCGGTCGACCTGACCGGGTTCCTCTTCGGTGACGTCCTCGCCGTCCGCGAGCAGGACCTGGTGCTGCTGGGGGTGGCGCTGCTGCTGGCGCTGGTCGTCTCGGTCCTCGGCCACAGGGCTTTCCTCGCCCTGGCCTTCGACTCACGCAAGGCCCAGACGCTCGGGCTGCGCCCGCGCCTGGCTCATGCGGTGCTGCTCGGCCTGCTGGCACTGGCCATCGTCGCCTCCTTCCACATCGTGGGCACGCTGCTGGTGCTCGGCCTGCTCATCGCCCCGCCGGCCGCAGCGCTGCCCTGGGCGCGCAGTGTGCGGGGCGTCATGGCCCTCGCGGCGCTCCTCGGCATCACCGCCACCTTCGGTGGCCTGTTGCTGTCCTGGCACTTGAGCACCGCGGCCGGCGCGACCGTCTCGGCCCTCGCGGTGAGCCTGTTCTTCCTCTCCCACCTGGCATCCGGCCTCCGCCACCGCAGCCGTGCGCGCCTTCTCGGCGCTCACGCCACAGCGACCGACTGAAAGAACCTGAGGCGATCCCTTTGCTCGTCCGAAGCAACGTCATACCTTGGGCGCCCGCCGCGCTCGTGACGATCTCCCTGCTCGCCACGAGTTGTGCGAGCCACGACGACACCGCGTCAGCCCCGAAGGCCACCGCCTCGGCGTCCGCTCCGCACGGTTACGTCGAAGGGGCCCAGGAGAAGGCCGAGCAGCAGTCCCGGCTGCTGCTCAACGACCCGGCGACGGGCGAAACCCGGGTACTCGATCTGATCACCGGGAAGACACACAAGGTGTCCCAGGCGACGGACACCACCGAACTCACCACCGACGGTCGCTTCGGCTACTTCCACACCGCGGGCAGCACGCGCGTCCTGGACAGCGGCGCCTGGATGGTGGACCACGGCGACCACGTCCACTACTACCGCGCGGCGATACGTGACGTGGGCCGGGTGGCCGGGGGCCCGGGCACCCGTATCCGCAGCGATGCCGCCGTGACCGCGGTGACCGACGAGGACGGCCGGGCCAGGATCTACCGCCGGGCCGGTCTGGCGAATGGCAAGGTCGGCTCCGCCCGCACGCTTCCCGGTACGCACGCGGGAGCTGTCGTGCCGTACGCGGAGCACCTGCTCGGCGTCACGGAGGACCGGAAGGTCGCGGTGTACGACCGCGAGGGCAAGCGGGCCGCGTCGCCGGACGCCCGATGCGAGGAGGTGCGGGGGGACGCCGTCACCCGGCGCGGCGTCGTCCTCGGCTGCGAAGACGGCGCCCTGCTCGTCCGTGAGGCCGACGGCACATTCACGGCCGAGAAAATCCCGTACGGCAGCGACGTGCCCGAAGCGGAACGGGCCACGGCCTTCCGGCACCGGCCCGGCAGCGACACGCTCACGGCGCCGGCCGGGAAGCGGGCCGTGTGGGTCCTGGATGTCGGCGAACGCACGTGGAAACGGGTGAGGACCGGTTCCGTCGTCTCCGCCAACACCGCCGGTGAGGGCTCCGTCCTGATCGTCCTGGAGACCGACGGAGCACTCCACGGCTACGACATCGCCACCGGCAAACAGGTCTCCAGGACAAAGCCGCTTCTGACAGGCGCCTCCGAGACCGGTACCGACGGGAAGGCGGGACCGGTCATCGAAGTCGACCGCAGCCGCGCCTACCTCAACGACCCCAAGGGCAAACGGGTGTACGAGATCGACTACAACGACAACCTGCGCCTCGCGCGCACCTTCGACCTGGACATCGAGCCGGCCCTGATGGTGGAGACCGGACGATGACCACACGCACGAGAGGGTCGCGGCGGCTGCGCACCCTCCTGCCGGTCCTGCTCACCCTCGCTCTGACCGGTGCCGGCACCGGCTGTACGAGCAGCGACGACCGGCCCCGGGTGGTCGTGACGACCAACATCCTGGGCGATGTCACGCAGGAGATCGTCGGCGACGAGGCCGATGTGACCGTGCTGATGAAGCCGAACGCCGACCCGCACTCCTTCGGCCTGTCGGCCGTGCAGGCCGCCGAGTTGGAGCGTGCCGACCTGGTGGTCTTCAACGGGCTGGGTCTGGAGGAGAACGTGCTGCGGCACGTGGAGGCCGCCCGCGAGGCAGGGGTGGCAACCTTCGAGGCCGGCAAGGCGGCAGACCCGCTCACCTTCCAGGCGCATGACGATGGTGGCCCCGAGGAGGACGCCGGGCAGCCCGACCCGCACTTCTGGACCGACCCCGACCGCGTCCGCAAGGCCGCCCGCCTGATCGCCGACCAGGTCGTCCAGCACGTGGACGGCGTCGACGAGAAGGCGGTCCGCGACAACGCCGACCGCTACGACGACCAACTCGCCGATCTGACCGCCTGGATGGACAAGTCCTTCGACCGCATACCCGAGCAGCGACGCGCGTTGGTGACCAACCACCACGTCTTCGGCTACCTCGCCGAACGCTTCGGCTTCCGGGTGATCGGCGCGGTGATCCCGAGCGGTACGACGCTGGCCTCACCCAGCTCCTCCGACCTGCGCTCCCTCACCCAGGCCATGAGCGAGGCAGGCGTACAGACCGTATTCGCCGACTCCTCCCAGCCCAAGCGGCTGGCCGAGGTCCTGCGCACCGAACTGGGCGGCGGCGTGCGCGTCATCGAGCTCTACTCCGAATCGCTGACCGAGAAGGGCAAGGGCGCCGGCACCTACCTGCAGATGATGCGCGCCAACACCACCGCCATGACCGACGGCCTGACCGGCGCCTGAACCAGCCCGCCCCGCACATGAACCCTGGCCGACCGGCCGCCCAAGCACACCCCCACCCACTGCCGCACCCGCGCGGCACAGAAAGGAACACACCGGTGAACAAGTCCATACGCAACAGAGCCTTCACGGGCACGGCCCTCGCCCTGGCGGCCTCCGCGGTCCTGACCGCATGCGGAGGGGATGACAGCTCCTCGTCCGACACGAAGGCCAAGGCCGCGCCGGGCGCGAAGGCCGTAGCGGTCAAGGACCCGCTGATCGCCACCTTCGACGGCGGCCTGTACGTCCTGGACGGTGAGAGCCTGAAGCTGGCCGACACGATCGAGCTGCCCGGCTTCAACCGCCTCAACCCCGCCGGCGACGACTCCCACGTCATCGTCTCCACCGACGCCGGCTTCCGCGTCCTGAACGCTGCCGAACAGACCTTCACCGGCATCGAGTACAAGGGCGCGAAGCCGGGGCACGTCGTCCAGCACGCCGGCAAGACGGTCCTGTTCACCGACGGCACCGGCGAGGTCAACGTCCTCGACCCCGACGACCTCGCAGGCGGCAAGAAGCCGCAAGGCCGCACCTACACCTCCGCCGAACCGCACCACGGCGTCGCCATCGAACTGACCAACGGCGAACTCATCACCACCCTCGGCACCGAGGAGAAGCGCACCGGCGCCCTCGTCCTGGACAAGAACAACAAGGAGATCAAGCGCAACGAGAACTGCCCCGGCGTCCACGGCGAGGCCACCGCCAAGGGCGAAGCCGTCGGCATCGGCTGCGAGGACGGCCTCCTGCTCTACAAGAACGGCAAGTTCACCAAGGTCGACGCCCCCGACGACTACGGCCGCATCGGCAACCAGCGCGGCAGCGACACCTCGCCCATCCTCCTGGGCGACTACAAGACCGACCCGGAAGCCGAACTGGAGCGGCCCACCCGCATCTCCCTCATCGACACCGAGACCGCGAACCTGCGCCTGGTCGACCTGGGCACCAGCTACTCCTTCCGCTCGCTCGGCCGCGGACCCCACGGCGAGGCCCTCGTCCTCGGCACGAACGGCACGCTCCACGTCATCGATCCGGAGACGGGCAAGGTGGAGAAGAAGATCCCCGTCGTCGGAGAGTGGCAGGAGCCGCTGGACTGGCAGCAGCCTCGGCCCACCCTCTTCGTCCGCGACCACACCGCGTACGTCTCAGAACCGGGCAAGCGCCAACTGCACGCCGTCGACATCGAATCGGGCAAGAAGGTCACGTCCGTGACCCTGCCGAAGAGCACGAACGAACTGTCCGGCGTCGTCACCGGCCACTGATCCTCCGACTCGGCGAGGGCACTCGGTACCTGGCCCACGCGCACGCCGGTCAGGTCACCCGGCCGGCCACTCTTCCCTGATCGGATGAGTGCCCGAGCACGTCGGCGCGCTACAACCGCGCCGACGTGCTCGCAAGGCTGACGGGGGAGTTGAAGGTCCGCTGTTGACGATGCCCGGCCAGAACGGGCGGGACGGCTTCGGTGGCGAGGAAGTCCGCGACCCATCGGTCGAACAGGCTGGTGCGCAGCACCGTGCCGCAGGCTCGGCAGATCGTCGAAGCGGGCGAAGTCGCAGTCGATGGAGGCGACGATCTCCCCGGCCCGCGGTCGCGCAGGATGGCGTCGACTTCCGGTTGTCCACTGCTCGCCCGTACAGCGGGATCAGCAGGGTTTCCTGGACCGTGCCAGTCGTACACCGTGCTCCGTCACGCCGGCCTCCCGAGTCGGTCTGCGGGTGTCCGGGATGTACCGGGCGGGCGGTGCCGTGGCTGCGACCACCGCCCGCCCGGAGCCTCAGGGCCGCGCCGCGAGTTCGGGGTGTTCGTGGTCGCAGGTGTCGTCGATGCCGTAGGTGTCCCAGGCGGGGAACGGGTCATCGGCCGACAGGCTTTCGCCGTCCGCGAGCAGACAATCGGTGAGCGCGGAGTGGAGTGCCTCGGAGTGCAGGTGCGTGCCGATGAACACCAGCTCCTGGCCTGCCGGGGTGTCGGTGTCGCGGGCGGCGGAGGGCTCGAAGCGGGCGACGGAGCCGGCCTGTGACCACAGCCCCGTGACCTGCGGACGGCTGGCCAAAGTGAAGAAGCCCTTGGAGCGCAGGACCTGCCCGTAGGCGCCGCTGTCCATCTCCTCGGTCACGAACCGCCACAACCGCCCGGGGTGGAAGGGCAGTCCGGAGCGGAAGACGGTGGAGGAGATGCCGTACTCCTCGGTCTCCGGGACGTGGTCGCCGTTGAGTTCCATGACCCAGCCGGGGGCCTGTTGGGCGCGCTCCAGGTCGAACAGCCGGGTGCCGAGTACGTCCTTGAGCTTCACACGTCCATGCACGGCGGGCACGATCCGGGCCACCGGGTTGAGGCGGGTGAGCGTCGCCCGCAGCCGCTCGGCGGCGGCGTCGTCGACCAGGTCGAGCTTGTTGAGCACGATGACATCGGCGAACTCGATCTGGTCCATCAGCAGGTCGCTGACGGTGCGTTCGTCGTCCTCGTACTGATCGAGGCCACGCTCGACGAGCTCGTCGCCGCCGACCAGTTCGGGGAGGAAGTTGGCGGCGTCCACGACCGTGACCATGGTGTCCAGACGGGCGAAATCGCCGAGGGTGGCGCCGTCGTCGCGGGCGAAGGCGAAAGTGGCCGCGACCGGCATGGGCTCGGAGATGCCGCTGGACTCGATGAGCAGGTAGTCGAACCGCCCTTCCCGGGCCAGCCGGTCCACTTCCTCCAGCAGGTCGTCGCGCAGCGTGCAGCAGATGCACCCGTTGGTCATCTCGACCAGGCGTTCCTCGGTCCGCGACAGTGCCGCCTCGCCGCCGCGCACGAGCGCCGCGTCGATGTTGACCTCGCTCATGTCGTTGACGATGACCGCGACGCGCAGCCCCTCACGGTTGCCGAGCACATGATTGAGCAGCGTCGTCTTCCCCGCACCGAGGAAGCCCGACAGAACGGTCACCGGCAGCCGGTCGAACGTCATACCCGTTCCCCTCAGCCCTCGGGGCGCAGCAGCCCGCGCTCGTAGGCCCTGACCAGGTTCTGCGGTACGAGGTGACGCACGCCGTCGACCGTGACCGGCACCAGCGTCGGCGTGGCGGCCTTCCACTGGGCGCGGCGGTGACGGGTGTTGCTGCGGGACATCTTCCGCTTCGGGACGGCCATGGTTCTCCTTCTCCGGTGTGCGAGAAGGACGCTACATGAAAATGGATCCCATTACGAATGTGTCCCGTGGTGCCGTCGTGCCGTGACGGTGCCGGGCTACTCCTGTGCGTGCCGGATGGCATCCAGGACGATGTGGGCGATGTGCTCGTCCGCGAGGTGGTACCGGATCTCGCGGGCCTGGCGGCGGGTTGTCACGATCCGGGAGTTGCGCAGGACCCGCAGGTGCTGGGAGACCAGCGGCTGGCTCACCCCGAGGGTGGCGACCAGCTCGTGAACGTACTTTCCGCCCTCGGACAGCTCGCGCACGATGCCGAGGCGCACCGGGGAGGCCAGCGCCTTCAGTAGGTCGCTGGCGGCCTCCAGGGCGCGTATCGGTTCGTCTGCCGGGGTTGTCGAGGGAGGAGTCATTGCCATATGCGCATGTTAGCAAGTGGCAATGATTCCCGTGTCCGGCTGCGTGTCGGCGAAGGCTCCGGATCAGTGGTCGTCCCAGTGGCCGTCGTGCGCGGCGTGACGGTGGCCGTCGTGCACGTAGTCCACGTGGTCCTCGTGCGGCACGGCCACATGTCCGCAGTCTTCACCGTGCTGGTGGTCGTGACCCTCGTGGGTGGTGTGGCCGGCACTCGCGCACTCGTCGACGTGACCCTCATGGGCCCTGTGGAGGTGGCCGTCGTGTGCGTAGTCGGTGTGGTCGCCGTGCGGGATGGCTACGTGGCCGCAGCCCTCGCCGTGGGCGTGCGTGTGGTTGTCGTGCGTGCGGTGCTCGGTGGCGGTGGTCATGTGGTGCTCCCGGCGATGCTCTTCGAGTCCCTGCGGCTCGCTGTCCGCAGGCCGTGCATGGTCACATTAACATATGGCAATTCACGCATGTGTGACTCGGAGTGCCCCGCCGTGGGCGAAGTTGCCTCCAGCCCGCTGAACGAGGTCCTTGCGCTGGGCGAGCCACTCGAGGCGGGCGTAGAGC
>NZ_JBEOXI010000308.1:0-8307 GCF_040296465.1 Streptomyces sp. NPDC002130 | reverse complement strand
GCAGTTCGGGTGCGCCGCCCGCCCACTGCTTGGGATCGATGACGCCGGCCGCGTTCAGGATCGCCGCGACGACCGTGCCGCTGAGGATGCCGATGGCACGACATCATGGCCCGCGGCTCCTTCCTGGTGTCGCGGGAGGCGGCCCGGGTGATGATCACCCAGCAGCTGGGCGGCGACATCGTCTACATCGCCTCGAAGAACGCCGTGTTCGCCGGGCCCAACAACATCGCCTATTCCGCCACCAAGGCCGACCAGGCCCACCAGGTGCGGCTGCTCGCGGCAGAGCTGGGCGAGCACGGCATCCACGTCAACGGTGTCAACCCGGACGGCGTGGTGCGCGGCTCGGGGATCTTCGCCGGCGGGTGGGGCGCCCAGCGGGCCGCCGTGTACGGGGTGGAGGAGGAGAAGCTCGGTGAGTTCTACGCCCAGCGGACCATCCTCAAGCGCGAGGTGCTCCCCGAGCACGTGGCCAACGCCGTGTTCGCGCTGACCGGTGGGGACCTCACCCACACGACCGGTCTGCACATCCCGGTCGACGCCGGCGTCGCGGCCGCCTTCCTGCGATGAGCGCGGACATGAAGTCCTACGCCGCGGTCGATCTCGGCGCGTCCAGCGGGCGCGTCATGGTCGGCCGTGTCGGACTCGACTCGCTGGAGCTGAGCGAGGCCCACCGCTTCCCGAACCGGCCGGTACGCGTGCCCGAGGGGCTGCGGTGGGACGTGCTCGGGCTGTACGCCGGAGTGCTGGACGGGCTGCGGGCAGCGGGACAGGTCGACTCCGTCGGCATCGACAGCTGGGCCGTGGACTACGGGCTGCTGGACGCCGACGGGGCGTTGCTCGGCAATCCCGTGCACTACCGGGACGCCCGCACTGAGGGCGTCGCGGAGAAGGTGTGGGCGACCGTGCCCGCCGGGGAGCTGTATGCCGCGACCGGGTTGCAGTACGCGCCCTTCAACACCCTGTACCAGCTCACCGCCGCCCGCTCCACGACCCAGCTCGCCCGGGCCCGGCGGCTGTTGCTGATGCCGGACCTGCTGACGTACTGGCTGACCGGCGAGCAGGGCACGGAACTCACCAACGCGTCCACGACCCAGCTGATCGACCCGCGCACCCGCGACTGGGCGTACGGCGTCGCGGAGCGCCTCGGTGTCGACCTCGGGCTGTTCGCGCCGCTGCGGCAGCCCGGCGATCCGGCGGGGGTGCTGCGGCCGGAGGTGCTGGAGGAGACCGGGCTGACCGGCCCCGTGCCGGTGACGGCCGTCGGGTCGCACGACACCGCGTCGGCGGTCGCCGCCGTCCCCGCGTCGGGTGAGCGGTTCGCCTACATCTGCACCGGCACCTGGTCGCTGGCCGGTCTGGAGCTGGACGCGCCGGTGCTGACCGAGGAGAGCCGGGCCGCGAACTTCACCAACGAGCTGGGGTTGGACGGCACCGTCCGCTATCTGCGGAACATCATGGGGCTGTGGCTGCTCCAGGAGTGCGTACGGGCCTGGGGCGACCCGGATCTCGGCGCGCTGCTGCTGGAGGCGTCCAAGGTGCCGGCACTGCGGTCGGTCGTGGACGCGGGCGACGCGGCGTTCCTCGCGCCCGGGCGGATGCCGGAGCGGATCGCCGAGGCGTGCCGGGTCTCGGGGCAGCCGGTGCCCCAGTCGCCGGCCGAGGTGACGCGCTGCATCCTCGACTCCCTCGCCCTCGCCCACCGCACGGCCGTCCAGGACGCCCAGCGGCTCGCCGGGCACGCGGCCGACGTCGTGCATGTGGTGGGGGGCGGTACGCGCAACGCCCTGCTGTGCCAGCTGACCGCCGACGCGTGCGGGCTGCCGGTGGTGGCCGGGCCGACCGAGGCGGCGGCCCTGGGGAACGTCCTGGTGCAGGCGCGGGCGCACGGGCTGGTCGGCGACCTGGCGGGGATGCGGCGGCTGCTCGTGAACACGCAGCCGCTCACCCGGTACGAGCCGCGCGGCGGCACCGAGCGGTGGCGCGCCGCACAGGCTCGGCTCGCCGCTCATTGATGGGGTCTCCCGCCGGACCCGCGCCCCCACTAGGCTGCACTCATCCGATGACCGAACACGAGGAGCCGCGATGCGTGTCGCCCTGTTCCTGACCTGTGTCAACGACACGCTGTATCCGGACACCGGGCGCGCCATGGTGAAACTGCTGACCAGGCTGGGTGTCGACGTCGACTTCCCGATGGCGCAGACGTGCTGCGGGCAGGCTCACTACAACACCGGGTACCGCCGTGAGGCCGAGCCGCTCGCCCGGCATTTCTCCGATGTATTCAGCGGGTACGAGGCGATCGTGACACCGTCCGGGTCGTGCGGGGCGATGGTGCGGGAGCTGTATCCGCGGATGGGCGAACGGGCCCGGGCGGAGGGGCGCGGGGACACCCTCGCGGCCACACTGGCGCCGGTGGTGCCGAAGACGTACGAGCTGACGGAGTTCCTGGTCGATGTGCTCGGCGTGACGGACGTCGGGGCGTACTACCCGCACAAGGTGACCTACCACCCGACCTGCCACGGGCTGCGCGGACTCGGCCTCGGTGAGCGGCCGCGGCGGCTGCTGCAGTCGGTCAGGGGGCTGGAGCTCGTCGAGCTGCCGGGCGCGGACGAGTGCTGCGGGTTCGGCGGCACCTTCGCCCTGAAGAACTCCGATGTCTCGGCGGCGATGGGCGCCGACAAGGTGCGCAACGCCGAGTCGACGGGCGCCGAGGTGCTGTGCGCGGCGGACAACTCCTGCCTGATGCACCTCGGCGGGACGATGACCCGGCTGCGGACCGCCATGCGGCCGGTGCACATCGCGGAGATCCTGGCGAGCACGGAGGAGGAACCGGCCGTATGAGCGGGACGTATCTCGGCATGCCGGCATTTCCGGAGGCCGCGCGGGAGGCCGTGGGGAACACGACCCTGCGCGGCAATCTGCGGCACGCCACGCACACCATCCGCGCCAAACGGGCGAAGGCCGTCACGGAGGTCTCCGACTGGGCCGAGCTGCGCGAGGCGGGCAAGCGGATCAAGGACCACACCCTGCGCCGTCTCGACCACTACCTCGTGCAGTTGGAGGAGTCCGTGACGGCCGCGGGCGGCGTCGTGCACTGGGCCGCCGACGCGGACGAGGCCAACGAGATCGTCACCCGGCTCGTGAAGATGACCGGCGAGTCGGAGGTCGTCAAGGTCAAGTCGATGGCCACGCAGGAGATCGGGCTCAACGAGGCGCTGGAGGCCGAGGGCATCCACGCCTACGAGACCGATCTGGCCGAGCTGATCGTGCAGTTGGGCAAGGATCGGCCCTCGCACATCCTGGTCCCCGCCATCCACCGCAACCGGGGCGAGATCCGGGACATCTTCGCCCGTGAGATGAGCGAGTGGGGCCGCCCCGCCCCCGAGGCCCTGACCGACTCACCGGCCGAGCTCGCCGAGGCCGCCCGTCTGCACCTGCGGGAGAAGTTCCTGCGGGCCAAGGTCGGCATCTCCGGCGCCAACTTCATGGTCGCCGAGACGGGCACGCTGGTGGTCGTGGAGTCCGAGGGCAACGGCCGGATGTGCCTGACCCTGCCCGAGACGCTGATCTCGGTCGTCGGCATCGAGAAGATCGTGCCGACGTGGCAGGACCTGGAGGTCTTCCTGCAGACACTCCCCCGCTCCTCGACCGCCGAGCGCATGAACCCGTACACGTCGACATGGACCGGCACGACCGATCAGGACGGGCCGGGCACCTTCCATCTGGTGCTGCTGGACAACGGCCGCACCGACACCCTCGCCGACGAGGTCGGCCGGCAGGCACTGCGCTGCATCCGCTGCTCGGCCTGCCTCAACGTGTGCCCGGTCTACGAGCGGGCCGGCGGCCACGCCTACGGCTCGGTGTACCCGGGACCGATCGGCGCGATCCTCAGTCCTCAGCTGCGGGGCACGGGCAGCGAGATCGACGCCTCGCTGCCGTACGCCTCGTCGCTGTGCGGGGCGTGCTACGAGGTGTGCCCGGTCGCCATCGACATTCCGGAGGTGCTGGTGCATCTGCGGGAGCGGGTGGTGCAGGGCGGCGAGGTCACGCGGGAGGGCAACAAGGTGATGCTGCGGCCCGCGAAGGGGCATGCCGCCGAGCGGGCGGCGATGCGCGCGGCACGCTGGGCGTTCACGCACGCGGGGGCGCTGCGCGCCGGCCAGCGCGTCGCCTCCCGGACGCGTCGCTTCCATCCCCGGACGCTGCCCGGCCCGGGCAGGGCCTGGAGCGGGACCCGGGATCTGCCGCCGGTGCCCGCAGAACCGTTCCGGGACTGGTGGCAGCGGACTCGTGGTGGGAAGGACGGGGACAGGTGAGCAGCAGGGAACGGATCCTGGGGCGGGTGCGGCGCGCGCTGGCGGACGCACCGGCCGACGAGGCGCCGCTCGTGCGGGAATACCTGCGCGAGCACGGGCAGCGGACCGTCGCGGAGACGGTGGAGCTGCTCGCCGAGAACCTGGCGGACTACCGGGCGCTCGTGCACCGCACGGACGCCGCCGGACTGCCCGTTCTGATCGCGGGGCTGCTGGAGAAACACGGGGCGGCTTCGGTGCTGGTGCCGCCCGGGCTGGACGAGGAGTGGCTGGCGGCGGCGACCGGGGTGACGCGGGTGGCCGACCGGACCGAGAGCACTCCGGACGAACTGGACCGGGTGGACAGTGTGGTGACGGCCTGTGCGGTCGCGATCGCCGAGACCGGCACCATCGTGCTGGACGGCTCGCCCGACCAGGGCCGCCGCCGGATCACCCTCGTCCCGGACCACCACATCTGTGTGGTGCGGGTGCCCGGCCAGGTCGTGTCGTCCGTGCCGCAGGGGCTCGAACGCCTTGATCCGGCTCGCCCGTTGACATGGATCTCCGGGCCGTCGGCGACCAGTGACATCGAGCTGGACCGCGTCGAGGGGGTGCACGGTCCGCGCACGCTGGAGGTGATCCTGGTCGGCGAGGACTGACCCTCCGCCTTCCTGTCAGCGGGTGCCGGAGGCGTCCAGCGGGGCGGTCACGGTCGTCGTGGTCAGGCCGTCCCCGGTCCCGGGTGGGCGCCTTGTCGGTGGTGGCCATCCGGGCGAGCAGCGCGCCGAGGGCCCCAGGGAAACCGACGATTTTACCCTCGGCCCGGACGGGATCCCCGTGACAGCGTGAGTGAACAAGCGCTTAGATAGTGCCCTGCCCGTCACTCCCACGCCGCCGTCCTGGAGGCCACCCGTTGTTCACATCCGTCGACGACGTCTCCGCACGCCTCGCCGAGACCGGCTACCTCGCCTCGCCCGCCGTCGCCACGACCGTCTTCCTCGCCGACCGTCTCGGCAAGCCGCTCCTGGTGGAGGGCCCGGCCGGCGTCGGCAAGACCGAGCTCGCCAAGGCCGTCGCCGAGGTGGCCGGAGCCCGGCTGGTGCGCCTGCAGTGCTACGAGGGGGTCGACGAGTCCCGGGCGCTGTACGAGTGGAACCACGCCAAGCAGCTCCTGCGCATCAGCGCGGGCCGCGACGAGACGTGGGACGAGGCCCGCACGGACATCTTCAGCGAGGAGTTCCTCCTCACCCGGCCCCTTCTGACGGCGATCCGCGGCGACGACCCGACGGTGCTGCTGATCGACGAGACCGACAAGGCCGACGTCGAGGTGGAGGGCCTGCTGCTGGAGGTGCTCAGCGACTTCCAGGTGACCGTTCCCGAGCTGGGCACCATCACCGCGACGCGCCGGCCTTTCGTCGTCCTCACCTCCAACGCGAGCCGGGAGCTGTCCGAGGCGCTGCGCCGCCGCTGCCTCTTCCTGCACATCGGCTTTCCCGACGAGGAGCTGGAGCGCCGGATCGTACGGCTGAAGGTGCCGGGGCTCGACGAGACGCTGGCCCGCTCGGTCGTCCGGGTCGTGGGTGCGTTGCGGGCGATGGACCTGCGCAAGGTGCCGTCGGTCGCCGAGACCGTCGACTGGGCGCACACCCTGCTCGCACTCGGCGCCGAATCGCTGGACGAGACGGTCGTGAAGGCCACGCTCGGCGTACTCCTCAAGCATCAGGATGACGTCCTCAAGGCGTCCGCCAAGCTCGACCTGGACGCCCTGTGACCACGCCGGCGGGTGTCGCCGAGCGGCTGACGTCGCTGGTCGGGGCGTTGCGCGAGCACGGCATGCGGATCGGTACCGGCGAGACGGTCGACGCGGCGCGGGCGGTCGGGGAACTCGGGCTCGCGGACCGGGAGCTGCTGCGTGAGGGGCTCGCGGCGACGCTGCTGCACGGGCCCGCGCAACGGCAGGTGTTCGACCCGGTCTTCGACCTGTACTTCCCGCGTGGAGTCGGCGGCCCGGAGCACCGGGCGGCGGGGCGCGAGGACCTGCGGGACCGGCTGGCCGACGCCCTGGCCGCCGACGACCGGGAGATGCTGGGCCGGCTGGCGATCGAGGCGGTCGACGGTTTCGGCGGCTACGGTTCCTCCCCGGAGTCGGACGGCTGGTCGTCGTACCAGGCGCTCGAACGGCTGCGGCCGCAGACACTGCTGGCCCGGGTGCGTGACACCGTCCGGGGGCAGGGCGGGAGGCAGGGGTTCGCGGACCGGCTGCTGGAGGACGAGATCCGGCGGCGCATCGACACCTTCCGCGCCCTGGTGGCCGCGGAGGCGCGGCGGCGGGTCGCCGAGCGGCGCGGCCGGGACGAGATCGCCCGGCGGGCGGTGGCCCCGACCGCGGACCGGGTGGACTTCCTGTTCGCCGGGCAGGACCGGCTGGCCGAGCTGCGCAGAACGGTGCAGCCGCTGGCCCGCAAGCTCGCGACCCGGCTGGCGGCCCGGCGGCGTCGTGCCTCCCGGGGCACGATCGATCTGCGGCGGACCCTGCGCGGTTCACTGTCGACGGGCGGAGTGCCGATGAAGCCGGTGCTGCGCGCACGGCGTCCCGCCCGCCCCGAACTGGTGCTGCTGTGCGACGTGTCGGGGTCGGTCTCCGGCTTCTCCGATTTCACGATGCTGCTGGTGCAGGCGCTGCACGACCAGTTCAGCAAGGTGCGCGTGTTCGCCTTCGTCAACCGGATCGACGAGGTGACCGGGCTGCTGGAGCACGGGCGGGCCGACCCGGAAGGGCTGGGCACCCGCATTCAGGCGGAGGCGGAGGTCACGGGCTATCACGGGAGCAGCGACTACGGCATGGCCCTGGGCGAGTTCGCCGAGCGGTACGCGGACGCGGCCGGTTCCCGCACGACGGTGTTCGTCCTCGGTGACGCCCGTACGAACCGGAGCGATCCGAATCTGCCCGCCCTGCGGCAGATCGCCGAGCGGGCCCGCCGCGTCCACTGGCTGAACCCCGAGCAGCGCTCCCGCTGGGGCACGGGCGATTCCGTCGCGCCCGCCTACGCCGAGCTGGTCGAGATGCACGAGTGCCGCAACGCCCGGCAGTTGAGCGCACTGGTGGCCCGGCTGCTGCCGGTGTGATCAGACGGCATGAAGGCGGAAACCGATCGGGTTTCCATGCCGGGAAGGGTAGACCGGTCGGTTTCCGAGAGCAGGGAGGCCGGGTGGCCGGTCGAAGGAGGTGAGATGCCGCGCTAGTCCTTCTTGGCGTACTCCTTGGCCATGGCACCCGCGAAGTCGTACACCACGCACTGCTCGTCGCCGACGACCCAGGCGTCGTGGCCGGGCGCGCAGACGAACACGTCGCCGGGTCCCACTTCGCTCTCCGCGCCGTCGTCCATGTGGATGTGCATACGGCCCGAGACGACATAGCCGTTGTGGTGGATCTGGCAGCTGTCCGTCCCCGCGATCGGGGCCACGGACTCGGACCAGCGCCAGCCCGGTTCGAAGGTGGCCACGGCGAAGTCCAGCCCTGTCAGGTGGACGGCTTCCAGGTGGCCTCGGGGGTAGTCGCGCCGCTCGTCCGGCTTGTCGAGCGTCTTCACTTCAAGCATGACGCTCCTCCTCGGTGAGGTTGTGCTTCCATCGTCCGTCCGCCCAGCCGGCGACGCCATTCACGGGGTGGCGCCGCCGCAGAGCTCGGCGAAGCGTCCGGCGTCGATGTTCCCGCCGGAGATGACGACACCGACGCGAGGGGGAAGTGTGCCCGCCCGGCCGGTGAGCAGCGCGGCCAGCGGGGTGGCGCCGCTCGGCTCGACGACGATCTTCAGACGCTCGAAGGCGAACCGCATCGCGTCCCGGATCTCGTCGTCGGTGACCAGGACGACCTCGTCGAGGAGCCGTGTGTTGACCGAGAACGTCAGCTCCCCCGGGGTGTGCACCCTGGGCGACCCGCCCGCCTCGGTCACCGCACGGACGGTGGCGTCCGCGTCGGTCACCGCGAACGACACGTTCCACGCGACCGGCTGCGACG
>NZ_JBEOXI010000307.1:0-8479 GCF_040296465.1 Streptomyces sp. NPDC002130 | reverse complement strand
CGTCGATCACCCGGTGGGCGCACCGCCCCGCTACATCGCGCTCACCGCCGAGATCGCCGACGCCCGCAGGCTCGGCCTGTGGCCCGCCGACCGGGCGCACACCTTCCCGCTGGCCCACATGGAGGAGGCGTACGACGTCTTCGCCCGGGCCGCCGACACCGGGGCGCTCAAGGTCGTCCTGGGCGAGGAGCCGCACGAGGAAGTCGTCCCCTACCGGGCGGCCTGACGAAGGAGAGAGGTGACGCGCCATGACCGAACGGTCCTCGTCGCATGCCGTGGAAGGACGCCCGATGGGCGACCTCGGGCGGCGGATCACCCAGCGGCGTACGGAACTCGGCCTGAGCCGGCAGGAGACGGCCGCACGGGCGGGCATGTCGCCGGCCTACCTGCAGTACCTGGAGGAGCGGCCGCCGGCCGACCCGGGCGCGGGCACCCTCCTGAGGCTGGCAGGGGCGCTCAAGACCACGGTGTGGCATCTGACCGGCGGCGACACGGAGCTGCCTCCCGGCCTGGGCCGGGCCGCCCGCACACCCCGCTTCACGGAGCTGACCGAAGCGGAGTGCCGCTCCCTCCTCTCCACGCACGGGGTGGGGCGCCTCGCCGTACCCGCGGACTCCGGGCCGGTCGTCGTACCGGTCAACTACAGCGTCGTCGACGGCGGCATCGTCTTCCGCACCGCGCCCGGAACGACCCCGGCACAGGCGGACGGCCACCGGGTCGCCTTCGAGGCCGACCGCATCGACGAGGCGTTCAGCGAGGGCTGGAGCGTGCTCGTGCGGGGGCCCGCGACGACCGTGACGGATCCGGACGAGGTCGCCCGTCTCGCAGAGCAGGCGTACAGCACCCCCTGGGCGGGAGGCCGGCGCGACCTGTGGCTGCGCATCGAGCCCGTCACCGTCACCGGGCGCCGCATCACCGTGGTCTGAGCGCGGACACGCCCCGGCCGGTGACTCCTACCGGCCGGGGCGCATGCTATTCACCCTTCCCGCGCCCCAGCACGCTGCCCGTCACCGCCAGTACGGACAGCACCACCAGCGCGGCGGCCGGGCCGAGGACGGTCCAGGGGGCCAGTTCGGCGTACGGCTGGTTCTCCGAGAGGAGGCGGCCCCACTCGGGGGTGGGCGGCTGTTCGCCCAGGCCCAGGAAGCCGAGGGATGCCAGGACCAGCACGGTCGTGGGCAGCCGGAGCAGGGCGTTGCGCAGGAGGGCTGGGAGCACCGAGGGCAGCAGGTGGCGGCGCAGGAGGTGCAGCCGTCCCGCGCCGAGCGCGACGGACGCGGCGATGTGCCCGCTCGCGCGTTCCTGTTCCAGCAGGGCCGCGGTCTGGGCGGCGTACGGGCTCCATCCGACCACGCAGACCGCGCAGGCGGCGCCCCACACGGACGGTCCGGTCACGCCCGCGATCAGCAGACCCGCGAGGACGGCGGGCAGGGTGGACACGACCTCCGTGGGGCCCGCGCTCGCTCTCGGTGCCATGCCCAGCAGCAGCCCGGTGACGGCGCTGATCGCCGTCACGACGAGGGCGACCCAGGCCGTGCGCAGCGCCCCGTGTCCCAGCCGGGCCAGCAGGTCGCGGCCCAGCGCATCCGTGCCCAGGGGGTGTTCGAGGGAGGGCGACAGCAGCCGTGCCGCCGTGTCGACCTGGAGCGGGTCGCGCAGGAGGCCCGCTGTCACCAGGGCGAGCAGGAGCAGTGCGCAGGCCGCGGTGATCCAGCGCAGGGAACGCGGCACGGTGAGCGGAGGCCGGTGCAGGGCCGGCAGGGCGCCGTCGCGCAGGGGCCGCCCGAGCAGTGCGTGGCGCAGGGCCCGGATCAGGACGCCCGCGGCGACGCCGAGCAGGACCAGCGCCAGGGTCGCCGTCTGCAGCACCGGAAGGTCCTGCGCGACGGCCGCCTCCAGGGCCAGTCGGCCGAGACCGGGAATGTTGAAGATCTTCTCCACGGCCACCGCACCACCGACCAGGGCCACGACGGTCGGCAGCAGCTGTGGCAAGAGGCCGGGCAGGGTGCGGCGCAACGCGCCCCGGCCGATGTGACCGGACGGAAGCCCGACGGCGTAGGCCGTGCGCGCCCACGGCTCGTGGAAGGCGGCGGGCAGCGCCTGGTCGAGCATGCCGCCGAGCATCGCGCCCGAGGGGATGCCGAGGGCGAGCGAGGGCAGCACCATCGACTGCGGCCCCTCCCACCCGCTGGACGGGAACCAGCCCCACCACACCCCGCACACGGTGGCCAGCACCGAGGCGAGCAGGAACTTCGGCAGCGACGCGAGGACGGCGGCCGTGGTACCCGCCCGGTCCTGCCGCAGCCTGCGCCGGGATCCGAGGAAGACCGTACGGGCACACACCAGTGCGGCGACCAGCACCGTGACCGCGAACGCGCCCAGCATCAGCGTCAGGGAGACCGACAGGGCCGACCCCACCTGGGGCATGACCGGTGCGCCGGAGACCCACGAGACGCCCGCGTCCCCGCGCGGCAGGCCGCCCAGCCAGTGCGCGAGATGGACCCAAGGACCATCGTCCAGGCCCAACTGGTCGCGCACGGCGGCGAGTTCCGCAGGCGTGGGGTTCTGGTCGGCGGAGCGTGCGCGCAGCACCGTGCGGGCCGGGTCGGCGCCGGACAGCCAGGGGAGCAGGGCCACCGCGCCGAGCAGGGCGGTACCGGCCAGCACACGGCCGGCCGCCGCCGGCCAGAGGGACGAGCGAGCGGCGGCGGGGGTGTGCCCGAGGCTCATGCGGCTACTTCAGGCGAGTGTCGACGTCGATGAGGGACCGCTCGCGCGGGTCGAGGATCACACCCTCGACGTCGTCCGCGATGCCCTGCACGGCCTTCTCGTGGACCAGCGGCACCACGGCGTCGGTGCGCAGGATCTCCGCCTCCGCCCGCATGACCTTCTCCTGGCGGCTCTCGGGGTCCCGCTCCGCGGCGGCGGCCCGGATTGCCTTGTCCACCGCGGCGTTCTTCAGGCCGGCGATGTTGTAGACGCCCTCGCTGGTGAAGTCGCTGGCGAGGTAGTCGACCGCGTCACCGGTGTCGAGGAGCGTCACCCGCGAGAAGACGAGGGCGTCGTACTTCCCGGCGAGGAGGTCGCCCTCCATCTGCGTGTACTCGCGCACGTCCTGCTTCACGGTGAACCCGGCCTTCTCCAGCTGCTGCTGGAGCACGGTCGCCGCCTCGGGCAGCTCGGCCCGGTTGGTGTAGGTGGCCAGCCGCAGCGTCCTGCCCTTGGTGCCGGTCTTCACCTCGGCGACGGACGCGGCCTTGGCGCGGCCCGTCACCTCGACGCGCTTGCCGGCCGCCCAGGGGACGGCGGGCCCGAACAGGCCCTGCGCGGGGTCGGCGTAGCCGCCGAAGACGGAGTCGACCAGCGCGGAGCCGTCGACCGCCTTCCGGGCGGCGGCGCGCAGACCGGCGTCGGTGAACAGGCCGCTTCCGGTGTTCAGGATCAGGCTGTCGGTGCGCACCGAGGGGACTTCGTGACGGGTCTTCTTGTCGAGCAGTTTCGCCTGGGCGGTCGGGATCCACTCGGCGATGTCGGTCTCGCCGCCGCGCAGGGCGTTGGCACGGGCCGTCCCGTCCGCGATCCAGCTGACGTCGATGCCGGGCGCCTTGGCCTTGCCGCCCCAGTAGCCGTCGAAGCGGTCGAGGGCGGCCTTGGTCTTGCCGCTCAGCCGGGTGATCTCGAACGGGCCGGTGCCGGTGCCCACGGGGCTCACGGCGCCGTCCTTCCCGTACGCCTTCGCCGACAGGATCGCCAGCGCGGGGCTGGCCAGCCGCAGCGGCAGCACCGGGTCGGGCGACTTGGTGGTGAGGGTGACGGTGTCGGCGTCCTCGGCCTTGGCGGTCAGTGACACGTCGCTCAGCACGCGGGGCTTGGGCTTGGCCGCGTTCGCGTGGTCGAGTGCGTTGACGACGGCCTGGGCGGTGAGCTCGGTGCCGTCCTGGAACTCGGCCTTGCGCAGCTCGAAGGTCCAGGTGGTGTCGTCGTCCTGCTTCCAGGACGTCGCCAGAGCGGGCCGGGCCGTGCCGTTCTTGGCGAGCGCGGTGAGGCCCTCGGCGACGGACAGCTTGCTCAGCACCGTGGCGTCGTTGCTGTACGGGGACAGCGCCTGCGCCGGCGGCACGGCCAGCGCGACCCGCAACCGCCCGCCCGGTCCTGCGCCGGTGTCGCTCTCGCCGGACGCGAAGCAGCCGGCCAGCAGGGGGGTGAGAGCGAGCGCCGCTATGAGGCCGCGGGAGGTGGTGCGCATGTCGGATCCTGTCGTGCGGGAGATCGGCGGCGCCAGCATATAAGGCGAGGCTTACCAAACTCTCGCCGGGTAGGTGAATTCTCAACGACCGGACGGGTCGCGGTCCGAATGCGAGCCTCTCGACCCGCTGTTCGACCTGTGTCATCGTGTCCGCCGGGGTGGAGGTGAGGCACATGACCGGCGCGGACCCGGGGCTGTTCGGTCCGGAATCGGTGACCTGGCAGCTCCACAGCGACCCCGTGATGTGGATCGCGGGCGTCCGGGCGCTCTACCTCCAGGCCCTGCATCCGCGCGCGGTCCGCGGGGTCATGCAGAACTCCGACTTCCGGCGGGACGCCTGGGGCCGCCTGATGCGCACCGCCGGCTTCGTCGGCACGACGACGTACGGCACCACCGAGGCCGCCGAACGCGCCGGCGCCAGGGTCCGGAAGATCCACCGCATGCTGACCGCCACCGATCCGGACACCGGTGAGCGCTACGCCGTCGACGAACCCGCCCTGCTGATGTGGGTGCACTGCGCCGAGATCGACTCGTATCTGCACGTCGCGCGCCGGTCCGGATTCCGGCTCACCGACGCGGAGGCCGACCGTTACATCGCCGAACACCGGCAGAGCGCACGCCTGGTGGGGCTCGACCCCGACGCCGTACCGGGGGACCGGGCCGAAATGGCCGCGTACTTCGAGAAGGTACGCCCGGATCTGGCCGCGGGACCCGAGGCACGCGAGGTGGACGACTTCCTGCTCCGCCCGCCGACGCACCCTCTCCTCGTACCGGCGCGCGAGGTGCTGTGGCGGCGCGTGGCACACCTGGCGTACGCCTCCCTGCCGCCGTACGCCCACGAGTTGTACGGCAGGCCGGCCCCCGCCCCAGCCACCGTCACCCGTCAACTGCGCCTCGCCGGCCTCCTGCTGCGCCGCGTTCCCGCACGTGTGCGGTGGCAACTCCCGCCCAAACACATTCTGCGGGCCATGGCGAGGCTCGGCCCCGACGCGCGTCCGGCACCGTACAAACTCGGACGATAGGCCGCCATACTGGGTGGGCCGAGGGGCGGGCGGACAGCTACCGGGGGGAGCGTCGCGCGAGATGGGGGACAACAGGCTCATCCAGGGCCGGTACCGGCTGCTCGATCTGATCGGGCGTGGCGGCATGGGCGAGGTGTGGCGGGCCCGGGACGAGTCCCTGGGCCGGCACGTCGCCGTCAAGTGCCTCAAACCGCTGGGCCCGAACCACGACCACGCGTTCACCCGCGTGCTGCGGGAGCGGTTCCGCCGCGAGGCCCGGGTGGCCGCCGCGCTGCAGCACCGGGGCATCACCGTCGTCCACGACTTCGGCGAGTCCGACGGCGTCCTCCACCTCGTCATGGAGCTGCTGGACGGCCGCAACCTCAGCCAGCTCCTGGAGGACAACAAGCAGCACCCGCTCCCCGTCGCGGACGTCGAGGAGATCGCCGAGCAGGTCGCCGCCGCCCTCGCCTACTGCCATGAACAGGGCATCGTCCACCGGGACCTGAAGCCCGCGAACATCGTGCGGCTCGGCGACGGCACCGTGAAGATCTGCGACTTCGGCATAGCCCGCCTCGGCCACGACATCGGCTTCACCTCCCGGCTGACCGGCACCGGCATCGCCATGGGCACTCCGCACTACATGTCCCCGGAGCAGATCGGCGGCACCGAGGTCGACCAGCGCAGCGACCTGTACTCGTTCGGGTGCGTGCTGTACGAGATCGCCACCGGGGTACCGCCGTTCGACCTGGGCGACGCCTGGGCGATCCTCGTCGGCCACCGCGACACCCCGCCCCGCCCGCCGCGCGAGCACCGGCCCGACCTGCCCGAGTATCTGGAGCAGGTCATCCTCGACCTGCTCGCCAAGGAACCCGCGCAGCGACCCGACGACGCCCGCGAGCTGGCCCGCCGGATCAGCGCCCACCGGGCAGCGCCGGCGTACGTGCCCGCCGGCGCGGCGGCGCGCCCGGCTCCCGGGGGGCCGGGGGGCGCGGCCCGGCTGCCGTCCTGGACGCGCGGCATGACCACCGGCCACAAGGCGACCGGCACGGGAGTGCGCACCACCCCACCGGACCCGGCGGCGGGACTGTCCGGTGAGTGGATCGCACGGCCCGCCACCGGTCCCGTCGTCGCCGAGCCCGCCCCCGTGCGGCGGCCCGCCCCGCCCACGGAGGTCCTGACCGCCCTGGCCGGCCGGCACAACGCGGGACTGAGCCTCGCCCGGCTCGGCCGCTGGACGGAGGCGGGCGAGGTGCACCGGGCCGTCGCCGCCGAACGCGAGCACCTCCTCGGCCCCGACCACCCCGACACCCTCTCCAGCCGCTACGAGGTCGCCTTCACCCTCAGCCGCACCGGCCGCGCCGCGGACGCCCTGCGCGAGTACAAGCACGTCGCGGGGGCCAGGATCCGCACCCTCGGCGCCGATCACCCCGACACCCTGGCCGCCCGCCAGGAGATGGCCTACGTCCTCGGCCAGCTGGGCCGCCCCTTCGACGCCCACCGCGTCTACACCTCCGTGCTCACCGCCCGCGAGCAACTCATGGGCCCCGACCACCCCGACACCCTGCGCTGCCGCCACAACCTCGCCTTCAACCTCAGCCGTCTCGGCCGCCTGGAGGACTCGTACCGCATGGCCCGCGAGGTGGCCGCCGCGCGCGCTCGCGTGCTCGGCCCGGACCACCCCGACACGCTCGTCACCCGTTACGAAGTCGCCTACACACTGGGCCAGTTGGGCCGCTGGTCCGAAGCCCTGGAGACCTACCGCGACGTCGCCGAGGCCCGTGGCAGAGCCCTCGGCCCCGACCATCCCGACACGTTCGCGGCCCGGCACGAGATCGGCATCAGTCTGGGTCGCCTCGGCCGCAGCGCGGAAGCCCTGGACCTCTACCGCGCCCTGGCTGCGGACCGCACCCGCAGCCAGGGCCCCACCCACCCCGAGACGTTGCGCGCCCGTCACGGCCGCTGCGTCAACCTCGGCAGGCTCGGCCGCTGGGAGGAGGCCCTCGCCGAATCCCGTGACGTGGCCGCGCTCCGCGAGCAGGTCCTCGGCGCCGACCACCCGGACACCCTGGTCAGTCGCCGCGAGGTCGCCGTCGGCCTCGGCTGGCTGGGCCGCTGGGCCGACGCGCTCACCGAGTACCGGCGCGTGGCCGACGCCCGTGAGCGCGTCCTCGGCGCCGACCACCCCGACACCCTCGCCAGCCGCAACGACGAGGCCCACTGCCTGGAACAGCTCGGCCGCAGCGCCGAGGCCATGGCCCTGTACCGAAGAGTGGCGGCCCTGCGCGAGCAGCGGGCCGCGGCCGGACGCTGACCCCGGCAGGGGCAGGCAGGCGCCGTCTGGCCGACCCGGATCACCCCGTGTTACCAAGAACCATGACCGCACCCGAGGGACCCCGCGCACACCGGACCTACGACGCCGTCATCGTCGGCGGCGGCCACAACGGCCTGGTCGCCGCCGCCTATCTGGCCCGGGCCGGGCGCTCCGTGCTGGTCCTGGAGCGGCTGGACCACACGGGCGGCGCGGCGGTGTCCACCCGGCCCTTCGCCGGGGTCGACGCCCGGCTGTCGCGCTACTCGTACCTGGTCAGCCTGCTGCCGAAGAAGATCGTCCGGGACCTCGGGCTGGACTTCAGGGTCCGCACCCGTACCGTCTCCTCCTACACACCCGCCGAACGCGACGGCCGGCCAACCGGACTCCTCGTCGGCGGCGGCGAGCGGCGCACTCGGGAGGCGTTCGCCCGGCTCACCGGTTCCGACCGCGAGTACCGGGCCTGGCAGGAGTTCTACGGCAGGACCGGCCGCGCCGCCCAGCGGATCTTCCCGACCCTGACGGAGCCGCTGCCCGCACGCGACGAGCTGCGCCGCCGCCTCGACGACGAGGAGACCTGGCGGATGCTGTTCGAGGAGCCGATCGGTGCCGCCGTGGAGGAGCACTTCCAGGACGACCTGGTGCGCGGTGTGGTCCTCACCGACGCCCTCATCGGCACCTTCGCCGACGCCCACGACCCCTCCCTGAAGCAGAACCGCTGCTTCCTCTATCACGTGATCGGCGGCGGCACCGGAGACTGGGACGTACCGGTCGGCGGCATGGGGGCGCTCACCGACGCCCTCGCCGACACGGCACGCGCGGCGGGCGCGGTCCTCGCCACCGGTCACGAGGCGCTGCGCATCGCCACGGACGGCCGAACCGCCGAGGTCACGTATCGCACGGACGGCGGCGAAGGCACCG
>NZ_JBEOXI010000306.1:0-8481 GCF_040296465.1 Streptomyces sp. NPDC002130 | reverse complement strand
AGCCGGACCGCCAGCATCGAACGGAAGCCGTGCCGGCTGAGCTGGCCGTCCGCGGCCTTCAACGATCGAGCCTCTACGGCGGAACTCCTTCATCGACCGCGCTGAACCGTTACTAATGACAACCTGCCTCCACGGCTTGCCCGCGAGGTCCACGATCGCAACCACGTGCGAATCGAGCCATCCACGATCACGCCACGCTGGCAGAACTCCTCGACCTTTTGGTAATGCGATCGAAGTTATGGCGTCGCGGGCGTAATCGGCTTGTTGCTGGCTGCGCAGCTCCGAATCCGGCGCCGGCAGACGCAACTGCGCCAACCGAGGAGAAGGGATCGCCGCAAGCTGGCGGTTGGTGCCAGAAAGCCACCGTCGCACGGTGCGCGTTGAAACCCCGCAAGCCTCGGCGACGACCGCGACGTCCACTCCC
Organism: Streptomyces sp. NPDC002130; assembly: GCF_040296465.1. Classification (NCBI taxonomy): domain Bacteria; kingdom Bacillati; phylum Actinomycetota; class Actinomycetes; order Kitasatosporales; family Streptomycetaceae; genus Streptomyces; species Streptomyces sp. NPDC002130. Next base: position 8,057 of record NZ_JBEOXI010000306.1, on the reverse strand, counting down.
CCGCGCTCGGTCTCGCCATAACAGGTCCGGAGCATCATTTCGAGTCGCTTGCGTGTCCACCGCGGCCCTCGCCGAGAAGTCATCGCCGCTTACCGTTCCACGTCGAAGCTATTGATTTGGTAGAACTCCCAGCCGCCGACATAGTCTTGGGCTCGGCTGTTCATCCAATTGATCATTCCCTTGTCGCCCCCATTTTCGTAGGCGCTCCACATGGATTCAACCTGGTCGGGTGTCAGGGCCAAGGTGATCATTCGGTCCCGCGCATACTCCCGGGTGCCGGGCCCCTGTACCGCGTCGATCTTGATCTTCCCGCCGAAGTTCGACAGTGCTTTTCCTCGTGCGCTGCTGCGTACGCTCGACATCGCTTCTTTACGTGAGGTTCGAGTGGACGCGGACTGTTTCGCTTTGCGGGCCAATGCATTCAAGGTTTCGGTGCGTGGCTTCGCAATTCGCTGTCGGCCCTCGGGAGCCAGCCAACGCTCGACTGTTCGTTTGGAGACACCCAAATCACGTGCCGCTGCAGCGGTGTTGATTTCGCTGCGCTTTCCCGGTCCGTAAGCGGCCAGCAGCTGAGCCTTCAGGTTCGACGCATTTGGCTGTCCGGAAATGTCGGCCCCTTGCCGGCCGGTCAACTTCCCGAAGAACTCCCCCTGAAGTTTTCCTCGTTCCCCCCGCAAGACTTCCCGGATGGCAGTCTGAGTGACACGAAGCTCTTTGGCTGCTCGCGAGATATTGATTCGGCCGGCCACGACAGACCCGAAGTCGGAAAGACTGTCTGCGATGCGCGAATACGACGCCCTACTGAGTGGGTTGCGTGCCATCAGGAATCACTCCCCTCCGCACTAGCTGCCCACTCGTTCGGAGCAATCAGCTCCGACTTCCCCCGATAACCTTTGCCGTCCAAATACTGCAGGTGGTCGGACAACAGCGCCGATCCTTCCGGCTTGTAGTTCCCGAACCCCCGCCCGAACTGCTTCTGATCTCCAGGCCACGCCAATTGTGGATCGCGCTCGTCGGAGACGTACAGGACGGTGTCCTTGGTGACCGCTACAGGCCACACTCCGCTGTCCTCGCCGATCTTCGCGATCCTATACATGATGTTCGCGCGAGATTTAGCGACAATATGGTGGTGCCGCTCGGGCGAGTAACCGGGTCGCCCGGCCAAATGCATGTCGGAATTGAGCATGCCAATGGTGTGCGTGTAAATCACTTTGTTCTGCTCACGCGCCAACAGTGCATCGGTGTCACCCTCGATATCCAAGGCGGTTCGCGCATCGCGAATGCGTTCGTACCACGGCACCAGAACGCGCCCGTGATCTCGCCAGACGAATGCTTCCAAGATCTCCGGCTCGTAACCGAGTTGGGCAGCGCGTTCGAGAGTCGGAGTGGTCACCCACTTCGGTTCGGAGACAGACAGCCCCATCGGATTCAAGGGATTCGGGTAACGCCAGTCCGCTGCGTCGGGGATTTCGATCAGCCAGTATCCCGGAAGCTTGCGATCGAACACCATCCCATCCGGGTGATGCTCTGGCTCCCCGATCGGCAATTCGAGACCAGCAATACCGGCAGCATAGGAACCGCCGCGATCGAAGGCATGAACGTAGCGGCATTTCGCCTCTGAATCGGAAAGGGTTCGCGACCAATCGATATCGGCTTCAAAGATCTGGAACTTCTTCGCAAAATCCGAGTCGGACGGCGCGAAGATCCGCTTCCATTCCTTGGGGCGCGCGGCGATCATCAAGTCGATCCCGGTCGATGCAGGACTCACAGCCCACGGGAATCGGAGCGCCCCGGCCAACAACGCAAGCCGCCTTGCCAACGTGGCTGCGGTAGGAGAGTCACCAAGTACAGGCATCTCTTTCGGATCCTGACTCATCCCGGAAATCAGAGCTACCCACACGCCACGTGCCTCGCCTCGCCACACACGAGTCCACGTCCCTAGCCGGTCCCCCGGCTGCCCGCCAAGCTGCCATCCCTGAGCCAGCGCATCGGTCACAAATGCAGATTCAGCCGACAGCTCCTTGAGTCGATCATTCCTGTTGCGTTTCCCCAACGAACTGGTGTCAATACCAACTTTCTGCGCCATCGCATCGGTGATCCAGATCTGACCAGGCACAGACCACGTGTCAGACGTCCACGTCCCGAGATTCAGCGTCGTGACCAACTCGGCGACATCTCCGACATGCGCGATCGGAGTAGCCAGCTCGTGGCGAGTGCCGTCCGGCAGCCATACACCGTCGACATCGAGTACTGCAGCCGGCGCAGTGAACGCGGCCGCCTTCTCCTTGCCGGCCGTCTTCACTACCTTCGGGCGAGTCTCAGGGCCCTTCGGTGCCAGCGCTACCAGCGGTGAAGGTTCGGTAGCAGGTTCGATTTCTTCCTGATTTTCGGCTGTGCCAGCTGCAATCGCCCGAGAAGCAGCGGTGCTCTGCCACCAGCACGGGAGGTGCATCACGAGTCCGTCGATCTCCCAGCCAGCTTCGTCGCCATGGCAGAGAGCGCAGGTAGATGTAGGTGAGATCTGGAACCCGTCTGCGGAGAATCCCTCTGCATCGGTTTCAATCGCCATTTCAGGCTCCTTGTCAGTGACAGAGCTGGTTAGACCCTTTTTTTCGTTGGACGGGATTGGCGAAGATACTGCGAACCCGGTAATGGACGAATTCGCTCGCGCTTCATCTGGCGAATCGTGAAGGTCCCGTCCATCGATGTCTGTAGGAAGGTCGGCAGGCTTGCTATCCGGTACCGGACCGTGGGGATCGTCAGATCCCGTTCTCACCTCAAAATCGTCCGAACATTCGCCGAACAACTTGTGCAGGCGTAGTGCGACCATTCGTTGACGACGGTTCTCGCACTTGATCATTCGCTGCACGGTGTAGCGGGGCATCCGGCCCTTCCGCTCTTCCGCGATCAGCACACCTTCGTCGTATAGTGCGCGCAGTGCAGTGCCCCGATCAATTTGCAAGGAATCGGTCAACATCTGCCCGGCGGATTTGAGGACCTGCTCAAGGGCCAGCAAATCAATGAGAATCTGCGGTTCCCCATCGCAGGGCCGTGGGTTGGCGACGACATAACCCAGACGGATTCCTCGACCCTCCTCTCTCCACCGAGCGGTGCCATCAGATGTTTCCCCGACAACGCTGCGCCGCCAGCCAAGTCGCTTGGCCAACGACCAGTCACTTGGCGCCTCACCAGTTTCGACGTCGTCGACGTATGCTTGCCCATTCCTCAATGCGTGTATCAAAAGCTCACGTACCCGGGCGCCCGGTCGCATCGGGAGGTCAGGATCGACCGCCGCGGACGCGGCATCGGTTAGACCGACAGCTACGAGGTCTCCCATATGTGCGACTTCGTTTTCCGTCAACGCGCCCAATTCGACAAGGAAGCGTGACATGGCATGCCAGCCGGCCCACAATGAGCCCAAAGCGTCGGCTTGACGTACGCTTTCGCCGCCCTTTCTCAGCTGATTGGCGTACTGTTCGCCTGCTGCAAAAGCGGCGGAACGAACTTCATCCAAGCGGGGGCACAGCCACTGCAAATAAGTGGCCATTACCAGGGCACGTCCGTGGCGGGATTCAGGGCCATCCAATTCTTTCAGAACATTCAGATCGATCTCTGACGCCTGGAGAGGGATGACGAGCATTCTTTGAGCTGCTGACCCTGGCCTCGGCATGATCTCCGACGTAATCAGGGCAGAAGCGCGGGGTGGTGTCCCGTCAAGGATTCCGAGACCGTCCCGGGTGCTCCGTGACCGCTCTTCACCATTGTGAACCAGACGAGCGAACTCTTCGAGAGCTTTCTGGGCGGTGGCGAAGTCACGCGTGGGAGCGACGTCATCGGCCCAATAAAGGGCATCTTTAGAAGCATTCAATTTGATGCGCAGTGCATTCAACGTGTCACCGTTACCTGACATCGATGAAGCAGGACGTCGACGGTCCCATTTCTCGCCCCAGTGATGCATCGCCAACGAGGCAAGCGAGGTTTTGTAGCTCCCTGGAGACCCGACAAGTGCCATCACCCACGGGTTTGGGCCTAGCGCGGACCTGAATACATGCCCGAGTAGTGCTGCCGAGACCCGGGTAGGCGTGCGTTCGAGCATCGATGCCGAGTCGCAAAGAAACGCGGCCCGGATCCGCGCAGGATCCGAACTGGGCGCAGGTAAGTCGAACATTCTCAATGGGCCGGTCAACAGCACAGGTGCTACCCGTCCGCCGTTCTCGTCGATAGCACCGCCGGCGTGTACGAAGAAATATTTTCCTTGCGCGTCCCGTCGCCATCCGGTGGATCGATACCGTACAACGCGTCGAATCTCGCGTCCGCCAGCTCCTTTGAGTGCATCACGAAGCTTTGCAACGCCGCTTGGACGGCTGTCGTAAGCAGGAGGGCCTGGCAGTGTTTCCACCCACGCGCAGTCCCGATACTCCTTTGCCGGGATCCGGACCCGCAGAAACTCACGGCTGTCCGGATGCGTGTATCCGATGATCACCGCAGTCAGCTCTTGCGGCGAGGCAGGGTTAATTTCACTCTGACCGGCCATCGCTTCGCGGCCCATCAAATCAGGCTCGTCGACGTCCACCCCATCGTCGGTGACTTCGAGATATTCCATCTCGACGATGCGAGCATCGATATCCAGCACCAACTTTGCCTGCTGATCGCCGTCTTTCCTGGTGACGATCTCGACGAGGTTCCCTTCGATGATTCGATAGACAGGGGCGATGAAATTGGTTCCGCGGATGCCATTGCGAACCACGACCGATGTCGCAGACGGACCGTTCGCCGCGGTGGCCTCGTCCGCGTTAGCTTCAGTGACTGGCGCGGGTTCGAGCTCCGGATCCTGCAGCAGCGGAGGGATCGCGACGCCGGCGACCTCATGAGCAGCTCGCGCCGCCACCCGAGACGCATTCCAAGCAATCGTCGCGGACTCGACGGCTTCGCCAGCCCACTCGGTCCCCTCCTCGGCTGCCTGCTGAACGACTTTGTCCACGAGCTCGCTCAGATGCTCAAAACGGCGCTCAGCCTCCAAAGCCCAGCGCTGAGCGCGCACCAACTCTTCATCGGACTCGACCTGCGTGTCAGCTAGATCGATACGCGCTACAGCCTCAGCGAGCGCGACCTCGACAAGGGCCTGCTTTTCGACCACGTCAGCAGCGAAGCTATGTGCTGCGACTTCTCCAGGACGGACCGGAGTAAACCCACCCCATTCGTCCTCGTCCGACCACAGCCCAGCCTCGACGTGGTCGGTGAAATCAGACTTCGGGGTGACTATCGCAGGGAGCAACAACTGAACCTGTGCGCCAACTCCACCTAGCAATGACGCAAGTTCTATGCCGCGCTTCCATCCAGCGCCATCTCTATCGAGGACGACGCGGACCTCTGCACCCTCGAAGAGCTCAGCGGAGGTAACTGGAAAGCTCAGCCCACCCTGCGCATTGGTGGTCGCGACCAACCCCAATATCTCAGCGGTCTCGACGTCCTTCTCGCCTTCGAGCAACCAGACCGGTGACCGCTCAGACAGGGCGGACAAGAGGGCGGGAAGCTGATAAAGGACAGAATCAAAACCGTCGGGCTTGCGCTTGAGACGGGTGCCGTTGGCACTGACAAACAACTGCCGGAACTGCTTGTGACGTGCGCCGTCACAGGAACTGCATTCCTCGCGGATGACTTCTTGGACGACGGTGCCGTCCGCCGACACGTATGGGTAGACCCTGACTCGAACCCAACTGTGCTCAATCTTGGGGTCTGGTGCAGCTACGGCGATTCGAGCCGGCAACCGCCCGCCTTTAGGACGTCGTCGACCCGCACTCCGTTGTTGAGCCGAACGGCCGACCCGAGTGAGTGCATCGCGCTCGGGAAGAGGTTCGTCGAACAGCTCGACCATGGTCAGGCCAAGGCCTTCGGCAATTTCCAAAGCAGAGGCGTTGCAGCCGTGGCAATGCAAAAGCACCATGCCGCCGCGGTGACCGTTGACCCAGCTCACTGACAAGGACGCATGTCGGTCCGCGTGGACAGGGCATAAGGCCATCAACTCGTGAGGGCCTCGGTGTTGGACCCCACCACTGGACTCGACCGCGATGCGTACGCGGTCGAACGACGACATAGGACCCGTCGCTGCGCCGCTCGATGCAGCCGCCGTCATGCGATTGCCTCAGCGACACTCGTCGCCAAGGATGGCGAGTGTGCTCGGAATTTGGTTAGAATGGCCATAAGTCCTCTGGACTTGAGTAAGTGAAGTTCGGAAAGTGACCTCGCAAGTCGCTTCCCGGGACTGAAATCGAATCGAAGAACCCCCTCCGGCCGGCAAAGCAGTGGGGGTTTTTCGCTGTCTAGGGCCAACTCATGCTGGAACCGAAAGTTCGCCGTCGGTCGCTTCGCGAGCAGCCTGGGTTCGATCAACTGCATAGCGGGCGTCGTGGATGCGGAGTCGCTCCGGATCCAACTTCTTGAGGATGTAATCAGGAATGTCGAGGTTCGAGGCGCGCGCCATGACGAGCACCCAGTAGTCCCCGAGATCGATCCCGAGTTCGTCTGCCCGACGTTCGTAGACCTTGGCCTGGTTGAGGGGTGCGCGCACGGAGAGGCACCGGCGCGCGCCTTTACTTGGTCGTCCCATGGGATGAGCGTAAATCGATTCTGATTCAGAAACGGTGATGCTGGTTGTGTCAGCGTGTCGTGCCCGGCGCTGCTCATGTCTGAAATCCCCTCAACCCTCGCAATGAATGCCTCTGATTAGAGGAAGATCCGCGTGCCCCGCGCCGTGTGACAGATGGGGTCAACAAATCTTCGTGCGCATCATGTCGCGAGACCTGGACGGGCCGAGTCGAAGCGGAGTCAGGTTAGCGAGGCATGCACTTTCCCACTACTACGTGTGACCTATCTGCGAAGTTGGTGGGGAGTGGGGGGAGTGGAAAGAAACAGCAGTTCAGGCGGCAAAAACCGCTCCCCACGTAGGTGGGGAGCGGGGTGGGGAGTGGGGTGGGGAGCGGCTTCAAAGACACGAATCGGCCGTTTGCGCTCGCCCGGATCTACGATCTGTTTTTAGGCTACGAAGGCAGGCGATTCGATGCCACCTTCGACTGCCGTTCATGTGGGCCTGGAAGCAGAGACGACCTCCGAGGCTTACTTTTTGCTCCTCGAAGGTCGTCCCCCACTATCGTGCGGGCGACCGCAGGTGCAACGACAAGACGCCCGCGAGCAATCGGCTGCGCGATTTGGAACCGACGACCTTCACTTGCTCGTCAAGCCAGTCACGTTGAGCGGTGGTGAAGCGGAACCAGGTCTCGACGGGTCCTTTGACCGTGAACGGCTCTTGATGGACTGGAATCCCTGAGGACGATCTGCCCGCGACGGGTTGAAAGAGGGCTCGCAGTCGCTCGATGCCTACTGCGTCGAATGCCTCGATGGCAACATCGGCGTGATCGCATCGCCGTTCGGCTGCACGATTCACCAAGGCGTCGCGAGTGGTGCGATCCAGGTAGGCCGTGACAGTCACCTTCGAGGTATCTGCAGCCGGCGGATTTCCTTCTTCCAGAATCTGGGCTGGGGGCGCTTCGGTGACTGCGGGTGGAGACTCGACGACAACAGGAGGCGCGTGGGGTGGTGCGACTGGAACGGTGACAGCTTCGGGTTCCATCGGCTGCACCCGCACTGGAGATTCAGGCGCCGAGACGGCGGGTTGAGGGGCGTCGGTGACTCGTTTGGGAGTCGGCGGGTGAGGAGCTGTGGAGTCGATCTGGGGTTGAGCCGTGTCCGGTGTCTGTGGGCTCGTAGTGCGGCGAGGCTGCAGCCCGCCGGCCGGGGGCAAGAGACCAGCGAGTCCCTCTGCTCGGTTGGGCTTCGGGGCGAAAGACTTGGCAATGCTCTTGCGGTTGCGGACCCTATTTTCACTCATGCCGAAGCCCTCTCAGCGGTGATGGTCGACATCCGTACGAGGATCTCGCGGGTGAGGTTCGAGTAGTCCTCGGCCAGGCCAGAGGCGTTTCGCGAGAGCATGGGCTACAGCGCGTGGATCCACAAGTTCGCCGAGGACGCCGACGTCCCCGTCCCACTCGACCTTGAGCTGG
>NZ_JBEOXI010000305.1:0-8515 GCF_040296465.1 Streptomyces sp. NPDC002130 | reverse complement strand
GAGGAGTCGGAGTCCCCGGACCCCGAGCCCTCGGTGTGCGAGGACACCAAGGTCGACGTCAGCATCTCCGGCCTGCCCGGCAAGATCGCGGCGGGGGCCCTGGACGGGCAGTTCCTTCAACTGGATGTTGCGGAAGGAGACCTGGTCACCGGCGCCGTGGTTCTGCAGGCCGATGTAGCCGTCGGTCAGGCTCCGCTGGGGGTCCTTGTTGGTGAAGTCGTTGATCTTGACTCCGTTGAGGAACACCTGGAGGCGTTCGCCCTGGACCTTGATCTCGTAGGAGTTCCACTGTCCGGGCGGCCGCAGGACCTGGTCACGGGCCTTGATGTTCGCCGACTTGAAGGAGTAGACGGAGCCCGTGGTGCGGTCGGCCGCGTCGGTGGCGTCGATCTGGATCTCGTAGCCCTTGTTCACCGCGGACCAGGGGTCGTCGGAGGCGGGGAAGCCCACGAAGATCCCGGAGTTGTCGTCGTCCCGCATCTTCCAGTCGAGCTTGAGCGAGTACGACTTCAGCTCCTTGGCCTGGTACCAGAGCAGGCCCATGCCGCCCTCGGACTCCATCACGCCGTCCTTGACGGTGAACTTGCCGGGTCCGGCCTGTTTCCAGCCGTCCAGCGTCTGGCCGTTGAAGATCTTCCGGTGGTCCTTGCCCGGCTTGCAGTCCGCCTTGACCTGGCCGGTGGCGTACTGGAGGCCGCCGAGCAGGTGGGCGCGGAAGGCGGCGTCGGCGTAGGACTCCTTGGTGTGGCCGCCGCCGGTGTAGAAGGACCGGCCGCCGCCGTAGCTCTGGCACCAGGCGATCGGATGGTCGCCCTTCATGGTGCCGCCCTGGTAGGTGGTCTCGTCGAGGGTGGCGAGAACCTTGGCCTGCTCGCGCGGGTTGGTGCGGTAGTTGTACCACTCGTCGGTGCGCTCCCAGGCGTCGTCAAGGTGCGCGGTCGACGGATGGTCATGGTCCTCGACGCGGACGGTGGCCCTCTGGACGGCCGGGTGCGAGTCGAAGTAGGCGCCGACGAGGCCGCCGTAGAACTCCCAGTCGTACTCGGTGTCGGCCGCCGCGTGGATGCCCAGGTACCCGCCGCCGCCGGCCACGTAGTTCTCGAACGCCTTCTGCTGCTCGGCGTTGAGGACATCACCCGTGGTGGACAGGAACGCCACCGCGTCGTACTTGGCGAGGTTGGTCGTGGTGAACTGCCCGGCCTCCTCGGTCGCGTCGACCGTGATGCCGGCCGGGCCGCCGAGTTCCTTCAGGGCGGTGATGCCCGCCGGGATGGAGTCGTGGCGGAACCCTGCGGTCTTGGAGAAGACCAGGACCTTCTTGCCGCCCTTGAACGGCTCCTTGGAGAACTCGAAGTCGTCCACGTCGTACAGCGCGCCCTCGCCGCCCTTGAAGACCAGGTAGATGTCAGTGGTCTTCTTCGGCAGCGACCGCAGCGGCACGTCGACGTTCTGGAACGTCTCCCAGCCGCCGGTGGGCGGGATGTACGCCGAGCCGTGCAGCGGTCCGTCGGGCGAGCCGGTGCGCAGCTCGACGAAGCCGCCCGCGCCGCCGGAGGAGGCCCGCACGGTCATCTTCTTCTGCCCGTCGAACCGGTAGGGGCTGAAGGAGATCCAGTCGCCGTCGTTGATGTCGCCGACGGTCTTGCCGCCGTTGGCGCCGGTCTTGGTGATGACCGACACGCCCGACTGGGTGCTGAAGTGCTCGGCCTGGCGGTGCAGCGGCTGCAGAACGGTGCGGGCGGTACCGGTCAGGGCCTCCTGGCCGTTCGCCCCGCCGTCGGTGTAGCCGGCGCCGACGACGCCGTAGATGTTGGCGTTGGGGTCGTGGCCGCCGTCACCGGGGGGCGGTGTCAGGGTGCCCTCACAGCCCATCTCGCTGGTGAGTTCGTGGGCGTGGGAGTCGTGGCCGAGGCTGTAGGTGACCTTGACCTTGGAGCAGTCGACGGTCTCCTCGGGGTCGGTGACCTTCACCTTGAACGGGACGGGCTTGCCGAAGGCGGCCATGCTGCCGTTGCCCGGGGTCTCGATCGTCACCTTCGGCTCGGTGTTGCCGACCACGATCCGGACGCTGGCGTTGCCGGTGTTGCCCTCGGGATCCTTGGCGGTGAAGGTCGCGCTGTAGGTGCCGACCTTCTTGTACCGGTGGGTGGGGGTGAGGCCCTCGCCCTTGGTGCCGTCGCCGAAGTCCCAGCTGTAGGTGAGGTCCGTGGAGTCGGCGTCCTTGGCGGAGGCGGTGAACTTCACCTTCAGGCCGGCCGCGCCGGACGTCTTGTCGGCGCTGACCTCGGCGATCGGGGAGAAGCCGTCCTCGGCGTTCTCGATCCGGTACAGCGCGGAGTCCTTGTCGCCCTGGAACCACGAGAGGCCGTAGTCGAGGACGTAGAGGGCGCCGTCGGGGCCGAACTCCATGTCCATGATCTGGGTGCCGGTCCACGGGAAGTCGTTGATCTTCGCGACGGAACCGTCCGCGTTCTCCTCGATCCGCTTGATCCAGCGGCGGCCGAATTCACCGGCGAAGAAGTCCCCGTCGTAGGCCTCCGGGAACTTCACGCTGGAGTTCAGCTCGGGGTCGTAGCGGTAGACCGGGCCGGCCATGGGGGACTCGGAGCCGCTGCCGAACTCGGGTACGGAGCCGCCGTCGTACGGGATCCAGGCGGCCTGCGCGGGCGGCAGGTCGGTCAGGCCCGTGTTGTGCGGCGAGGTGTTCTTCGGGGCGTTGCAGTCGAACGTCTCGCCGGACTCCTTGGTGGCGAAGTCGTAGTCGACGTAGGGGTCGTTGTCGCCGGTGCAGAAGGGCCAGCCGAAGTTGGCGGCCTTGGTCACCTTGGCGAACTCGACCTGTCCGCTCGGGCCGCGTTTCGGGTCGGCGGCGCCGGCGTCGGGGCCGTAGTCGCCGACGTAGACGGTGCCGGTCTTGTCGTCGACGCTCATGCGGAACGGGTTGCGAAAGCCCATCGCGTAGATCTCGGGGCGGGTCTTCTCGGTGCCCGGGGCGAAGAGGTTGCCCTCCGGGACCGTGTAGGAGCCGTCCTCGGCGACCTTGATGCGCAGGATCTTGCCACGCAGGTCGTTGGTGTTGCCCGAGCTGCGGCGGGCGTCGAAGGCCGGGTTGCGGTTCGGCCGGTCGTCGATGGGGGTGTAGCCGTCGGAGGCGAAGGGGTTGGTGTCGTCGCCGGTCGACAGATAGAGGTTGCCGTCGGCGTCGAAGTCGATGTCGCCGCCGACGTGGCAGCAGGTGCCCCGGGAGGCGGCGACGTCGATGACCTTCTTCTCGCTGGACAGGTTCAGGGTGCCGTTGGGGTTGAGGACGAAGCGGGAGAGGCGGTTGACACCGTCGAACTTCTTGAAGTCTTCGGCGGTGCCGGTCTCCGGGGCGTCGCCCGCCGGGGTGTCGAGCGGCGGGGCGTAGTAGAGGTAGATCGCCCGGTTGTTCTTGAAGTCCGGGTCGATACCGACGCCTTGGAGGCCTTCCTCGTCGTGGCTGTAGACGTCGAGTTTGCCGGCGATCTTGGTGACGCCGCCCTGGTCGGTGAGGCGCAGTGTGCCGTCGCGCGAGGTGTGCAGGACGCTGCGGTCCGGGAGCACGGCGAGCGACATGGGCTCGCCCGTCTCGGGTTCGCCCTTGGCGAGCGGGACCTGCTGGAACTGGCCCTCCGCGGCTGCCGGTTCGTCGTGTTCCGGGTGTCCGGGATGAGCGCCGGCGACGGTGGCCGGGGTGCCGACGGCGAGGAGCAGGCCGGTGAACAGGGCGACGGTGGTGCGCAGTCCGGGCCGCCTGGGGCTGCGGGTGCTTCTGGGTCTGGTTCTGTGCACGAAGTCCCTCCGGGAACGGGGTGGGCCGTACGGGGTGGGTGCGGAGCGTGCGGTGCGGGCGCCGGGGTGCGCCGTCACCCCGGAGGTGTGCGTGTCTTGAGCACGTCAAGACAGGTCTGAGTGCCGAACCCGTGGTTCAGCTGTTGAAGGCTGCGTCGAAGGACGCGCTGGGCGGTTCGAAGTCGAAGGCCTTGAGGCGTGTCAGCGCCTCGGGGGCGCCCTGGAGCCGGTCCATGCCGGCGTCCTCCCACTCGACCGAGATCGGACCCGCGTAGTCGATGGAGCGCAGCATCCGGAACACGTCCTCCCAGGGGACGTCGCCGTGCCCGGCGGAGACGAAGTCCCAGCCGCGCCGCGGGTCGCCCCAGGGCAGGTGGGAGCCGAGGCGGCCGTTGCGTCCGTCGAGGCGCTTGCGGGCCTCCTTGCAGTCGACGTGGTAGATCCGGTCGCGGAAGTCCCAGAGGAAGCCGACCGGGTCGAGGTCCTGCCACACGAAGTGGCTGGGGTCGAAGTTGAGGCCGAAGGCGGGGCGCCGGCCGACGGCTTCCAGGGCCCGCTGGGTGGTCCAGTAGTCGTAGGCGATCTCGCTGGGGTGGACCTCGTGCGCGAACCGCACTCCCTCGGCGTCGAAGACGTCCAGGATCGGGTTCCAGCGGTCGGCGAAGTCCTGGTAGCCGCGTTCGATCATCGCCTCGGGCGCGGGCGGGAACATGGCGACCAGGTGCCAGATGGCGGAGCCGGTGAAGCCGATGACGGTGTTCACGCCGAAGGCCGCCGCGGCCCGGGCGGTGTCCTTCATGCGGTCCGCGGCCCGCCGCCGGACTCCTTCGGGCTCCCCGTCGCCCCAGATCGCGTCCGACAGGATCGCCTGGTGGCGTTCGTCGATGATGGCGTCGCAGACGGCCTGGCCGACGAGGTGGTTGGAAACGGCCCAGCACGTCAGGCCGTACTTGTCGAGCAGGGCCCGGCGGCCGTCCAGATACGAGGGGTCACTGAGCGCCTTGTCGACTTCGAAGTGGTCTCCCCAGCAGGCCAGTTCCAGGCCGTCATAGCCGAAGTCCCGGGCCAGGCGGCAGACCTCTTCCAGGGGCAGGTCCGCCCACTGGCCGGTGAAGAGCGTGAAGGTGCGGGGCATCGGAACAGGCCCTCCTCAGACCGCGATCGGCGTGTAGACGGAGTTCTTCTCGGCGCTCTCCTCGACCGCCGCGAGCACACGCTGCACCTGCAGCCCGTCGGCGAAGGAGGGTTCGGGGCGGCGGCCCTCGGCGATGGCGTGGACGAGGTCGCGGGCCTGGTGGACGAAGGTGTGCTCGTAGCCGAGGCCGTGGCCCGGCGGCCACCAGGCCTCCAGGTAGGGGTGCTCGGGTTCGGTGACGAGGATGCGGCGGAAGCCCGCCTCGGCGCCGGGCTCGGTGGCGTCGTGGAAGGACAGCTCGTTGAGCCGCTCCAGGTCGAAGGCGAGTGAGCCGCGCTCGCCGTTGACTTCGATGCGCAGGGCGTTCTTGCGGCCGGTGGCGTAGCGGGTGGCCTCGAAGGAGGCCAGCGCACCTGAGGGGAAACGGGCCGTGAACAGGGCGGCGTCGTCGACGGTGACCTGCCCGGTGCCGGCGGACGTGACGGCGGACAGCCCGCTGCTCGCGCCGGTGGGCAGGGGCCGCTCCCGTACGAAGGTCTCCGTCAGCGCGGAGACGCCCGCCAGCGGCTCCCCCACCAGGTACTGCGCGAGGTCGACGATGTGCGCGCCCAGGTCGCCGAGCGAGCCCGAGCCGGCCTGCTCCCTGCGCAGCCGCCAGGTGAGCGGGAACGCGGGGTCGACCAGCCAGTCCTGGAGGTACGTCACGCGCACGTGCCGCAGCCTGCCCAGGCGGCCCTCGGCGACCATGCGGCGGGCCTGGGCGGTGGCGGGCACCCGGCGGTAGTTGAAGCCGACCATCGCCACCTGGCCGCGCGCGTGGGCCTCCTCGGCCGCCAGCACCATCGTGGTGGCCTCCTCGACGGTGTTGGCGAGCGGCTTCTCGCACAGCACGTGCTTGCCCGCGGCCAGGGCGGCGAGCGCGATCTCGGCGTGGCTGTCGCCGGGGGTGCAGATGTCGACGAGGTCGACGTCGTCCCGTTCGACGAGGGCCCGCCAGTCGGTCTCGGTGGAGGCCCAGCCGTGCCGCTCGGCCGCCGCGCGGACGGCGGTGGCGTCCCGGCCGCAGATCACGGCCTGCACGGGGTTCAGCGGCAGGTCGAAGACGCGGCCCGCGGTGCGCCAGCCCTGGGAGTGGGCGGCGCCCATGAAGGCGTAACCCACCATCCCCACGCGCAGGGGTGGCTTGCCTGCCTCGGTCCCCTCCGGCTGCTCCTGCGGCTGTCCCATACGGGTGTCCTCCTCGTCCTGGTCGGGGTGGCGCACGTGGGGGGTGCGGGGCGGCTCACTTGAAGCCGGTGGACATGTACTGGTCGACGTTGGCCTTGTCGACGACGGCCGAGTAGAGGGTGAGCGACGACGGGATCTCGAACTCGGCGAGGCCTTCGATGCCCTTGCTCTGGCCGAGGGCGCGGGCCAGGTCGATCGCGGAGGCGGCCATGGTCGGCGGGTACAGCACGGTCGCCTTGAGCACGCCGTCGTCCTGCTTGATGGCCTGGAAGGCGGAGAGCGCGCCGGCGCCGCCGACCATCAGGAAGTCGTCGCGCCCGGCCTGCTCGATGGCGCGCAGGGCGCCCACGCCCTGGTCGTCGTCGTGGTTCCACAGCGCGTCGAACTTCGACTGGGCCTGGAGCAGCTGCGCCATCTTGGCCTGCCCGGACTCGACGGTGAACTCGGCGGCCTGCCGGGCGACCTTCTTGATGTTGGGGTAGTTCTTCAGGGCGTCGTCGAAGCCCTGGGTGCGCTGCTTGGTGAGCTCCAGGTTGTCCAGGCCAGCCAGTTCGATGACGCGGGCGCCGGACTTGCCCTTGAGCTTCTCGCCGATGTAGTGCCCGGCGTTGAGGCCCATGCCGTAGTTGTCGCCGCCGATCCAGCAGCGGTAGGCCTGCGGGGTGTTGAAGATGCGGTCGAGGTTGACGACCGGGATGCCGGCACGCATCGCCTTCAGGCCGACCTGGGTGAGGGCCTTGCCGTCGGCGGGCAGCACGACCAGGACGTCGACCTTCTTGTTGATGAGGGTCTCGATCTGGCCGATCTGCTGGGCGGTGTCGTTGGAGCCCTCGGTGATCTCCAGGGTGACGTCGGAGTACTTCTCGGCGCGGCTCTTGGCGTTGTCGTTGATGGCGTTGAGCCAGCCGTGGTCGGCCTGCGGGCCGGCGAAGCCGATGGTGACCTGCTTGCCCGGCTTGTCGTCGGCGGCCGGCTGGTCGTTGCCGGCCGGCTCGTCCTTGGACTCGGACGGCTCGTTGCTCGTGCACCCCGTGAGGAGGGCACCGGCGGAGACGGCGGCGGCCCCGAAGAGCAGCCCTCTGCGGCTCGTGATCTCTGGCATGGCGGGGAAACCCTTTCCTCAGGTCGTGCAGAGCGGGAGGGGTACGGTTCTCAGGTGGTGCTCGCGGTACGACGCTGGACCAGCACGGCGGCGACGATGATCGCGCCCTTGGCGATCTGCTGGACGTCGCTCTGCAGGTTGTTCAGGGCGAAGATGTTGGTGATCGTGAAGAAGATCAGGACTCCGAGCACGGAGCCGGTGATGGTGCCGCGGCCGCCGGTGAGCAGGGTGCCGCCGATGATCGCGGCGGCGATGGCGTCGAGTTCGTAGAGGTTGCCGTTGGTGTTCTGGCCGGAGCCGGACAGGACGATCAGCAGGAAGGCCGCGATGCCGCAGCACAGCCCGGACAGCAGGTACAGGTAGAGCCGCTGGCGGCGGACGTCGATACCGGCGAGCCGGGCGGCCTCCGGGTTGCCGCCGACCGCGACCGTGCGGCGGCCGAAGGTGGTGCGGTTGAGCACCAGCCAGCCGATGGCCGTGACGACGGCGAACACCATGACCAGGGGCGGGATGCCGAGGACGTAGGCGTCGCGCTCCCCCAGGTCGAGGACGGACGGCACGGTGACGATCTGGGTCTTGCCGTCGGTGATCTGCAGGGCGAGGCCGCGGGCGGAGGCCAGCATGGCGAGGGTGGCGATGAACGGCACCATCGAGCCGTAGGCGATGAGCACCCCGTTGACCAGGCCGCAGCCGACTCCGACGACGATCGCCGTGAAGAGGATGCCGGCGAAGCCGTACTCCTGGGTGGCGACCGTGGTGGCCCACACGGAGGCGAGGGCGACGATCGCGCCGACCGACAGGTCGATGCCGCCGGAGACGATGACGAAGGTCATGCCGACGGTGACGACGCCGACCACGGAGGCCTGGGTGAGGACCAGTTGCAGATTGCGGGTGTCGAGGAACTCGTCGGGCTTGGTGACGCCGCCGACGACGATCAGCGCGGCGAGCACGCCGAGCAGGGAGAGGGTGCGGACGTCGGCGCGGGCCAGCAGGCCGCGCCAGGCCGGGGGTTCAGCCGTGGGCACCTTGGCGGTGCTGCTGTCCCGCGGCGGGGAGACAGGCTGCGTCATGACGCCGGGCTTCCTTCCATGACCAGGTCGAGTACGCGGTGTTCGTCGAGTTCGCGCGCGGGTGCCGTGTGCACGACCCGGCCCTCGCGCAGCACCAGCACGCGGTCGGCGAGGCCGAGCACCTCGGGCACCTCGCTGGAGACCAGCAGGACGGCGAGGCCTTCGTCG
>NZ_JBEOXI010000304.1:0-8539 GCF_040296465.1 Streptomyces sp. NPDC002130 | reverse complement strand
TCGACGGGGGCTGAAGATCGTCTGTCGGCGGGGGTGCGGGCGCGGCGAGGATGGCGCCGGGGCTCGATGATCACGGACCCGGAAAGGCAGTGACTCACGTGAACGGCAAGCTCAACGGGCATATTCGCGAGCGTCTTCTCGCGCCGAACTTCTGGCATCTCGCGACGGTGGGGGCGGACGGAGCGCCTCAGGTGTCGCCCATGTGGGCGGACATCGAAGGGGAGTACGTCATGGTCAACACCTCGGTGGGGCGGGTGAAGGAGGAGAACCTGCGGCGCAATCCGTACGTTTCGCTGTCGCACCACGACCCCGTGAACCCCTACGACCGGGCGGAGATCCGGGGCAGGGTCGTCCGGTTCGTGGAGGGCGAGGAGGCGGAGCGGGCGATGGACCGGCTGGCGCGGAAGTACCTCGGCGAGGACCGGTATCCGTGGCTGCTGCCGGGTGAGCGCCGGGTGATGCTGCTGATCGAGCCGACGCGGGTACGGAGGCTGGAGGGGGTCGAGCCGTTCCGGGCGGGCGTGCTGCCGGAGGGGACGGCGGGCTGATCCTCACCCAGGGCTGAACCGCCATCGCACGGGCTGAACCGCCACCCACGGGCTGAACCCTCACCCACGGGCGGTCGATCAGCGGAGCGCCCGGCGAGGCACGTCTCGCCGGGGCGCGCCGGCGGGCGTTGTCCCGACGCGCGGCCCTCGCGGCCCTCCGTGATCGGGGGCTCGGGTCGGGTGCCGGTACGTGGCGGGTTCCGAAAGGGTCTGCGTGGGACATGCCCCTCCGGCGTGTGCGGCGACTCGGCCGAGGTGTGATCGTCCGGCCCATGTGTGATCGTCCGGCCCCGTGTGACCGTCCGACCGAATGACCCTGCCGGCCGGGCCCTCCCCGGCCCGCGTCATCGGGCTGTCACCTCCAGCACCGCCTTGCCGCGGATGCGTCGTCCGCGCAGGGCCTCGGCCGCCTCGTCGAACCGGTCCCAGGGGCCCTGCCAGCCGGTCTCGACGGCCAGGGACCCCTCGGCGGTCAGCTCGGTGAGAACGGCCAGATCCGCGCCCACGTCGCCCTCGATGACGAAGGAGGACAGCGACTTGGCCGGGCCGACGGTCGCGTACGGCGGGAAGACCGCCGGTTCCCCGGACGTCCAGCCGACGCTCTGCACGCTGCCCCCGGGAGCCAGCAGGTCCCAGGCCGCGACCAGTTGAGGGCCGCCGACGCTGTCGATGACCACGTCCACCGGACGCCGAAGGCCCTCCAGCCCGATCAGCACCTCGTCGGCGCCCGCCTCGGCCAGCCCCTGGGCGCGGGCGGCCGAGCCCACGGATGCGATCACATGGGCACCGGACCGGGTCGCCAGCTGCACGGCGAACCTGCCGACCCCGCCGGACGCCCCGGTGACCAGCACCCTCTTACCCGGTCCGAGCCCGGCGGACCGCAGGGAGCGCAGCGCCGCCACTCCGGCGACCGGCAGGGCCACCGCCTTCGCCAGGTCGAGGCCCTTGGGCACCTCGGCGAGCGCACCCACGTCGATCGCGACGCGCTCGGCGAACGCCCCCGTGGTCAGGGCCACCACCCGCGTGCCCACCGCCGGCCCGGTTCCCCCGGCCGCGGCCTGCACGACCACGCCGGCCGCGTCCGAACCGAGTACCGCTCCCTCCGGCACCCGCCCGGACCGGGCGTCGTTGAGGTCGCCGTAGTTCAACGAGGCGTGCGACACCTCCACCAGGACCTGACCCGGTCCCGGTGCGGGCTCGGCGACCTCACCCAGACGTACGGCGGCCGGTGCGGACGGATCGACGACCAGAGCACGAACAGACATGTCTTCCCCCTCGGTTGTCGAGAGGTAACAGCGGTCATGGTCGAGAACTTCCCGCTCCCGTCCAGCCCTTGACCGCCCAGGGTCTACGACTGACGAACCGTCACTGCCCCGTGACCCAGCGGTACTGCAGCTCCGGTCGCCCCACGGTGCCGTACTGCGGGCGGCGCGCGGCGCGGCCCGCGTCGACCAGGTGCTCCAGGTACCGGCGGGCCGTGATGCGGGAGATGCCCACGGTCTCGGCGACTCCGGCGGCCGTCAGGCCCTCCGCGCTGTCGCGCAGGGTCACCGTCACCCGCTCCAGCGTCGGCGCGCTCAGCCCCTTGGGCAGCGCGGCCGGGCCCGGCGCGCGCAGGGCCGCGAGCGCCCGGTCCACCTCGTCCTGGCCGCTCGCCTCGCCGACCGCCGCGTGGAACTCGGCGTAGCGCACCAGGCGGTCGCGCAGGGTCGCGAAGGTGAACGGCTTCAGGACGTACTGCACGACCCCGAGTGAGACGCCCTCGCGTACGACGGCCAGGTCGCGGGCCGACGTCACCGCTATCACGTCCGCGTGATGGCCGGCCGCCCTGAGGGACCGGGCCAGGTGCAGTCCGTGCCCGTCCGGCAGGTGCAGGTCGAGCAGGAGGAGGTCCACCGGGGTGCGCTCCAGGGCCCGGCGGGCCTCCGCGCCCGAGTGCGCCTTGCCCACGGCCACGAACCCGGGCACCCGCCCGACGTACAGGACGTGCGCGTCGGCGGCGACCGGGTCGTCCTCCACCACGAGGACGCGGATGGCCTTCTCGCTGCTCGTCATGCGTCGCCTCCAGTGCCTCTGGCCACCGAGGCGGCCCCGGAGGGCACGGCGTCCGCCGGCGTTCCCGGCTCCCGCAGCGGCAGCCGTACCTCGAACTCCGCGCCGCCCCCGTCGGCCTCCGCGACCGTCAGGGAGCCCTCGTGCCGCTGGGCCGCCTGACGGACGAGCGCCAGCCCGAGTCCCCGCCCGCCAGGGCCCGCCGGCTTCGTCGAGAAGCCGCGCTGGAAGACCGCCTCGGCGTGCTCGGGGTCCACGCCGGGGCCCGTGTCGGAGACCCGCAGCACCAGCTCCGGGGCGTCACCGGCGTCCCGCGTGTAGGCCGCCACCGTCACGCGGGCCCGCACGCTGCCCTGCGCCGCGTCCACGGCGTTGTCGATCAGATTGCCGAGGATGGTCACCAGGTCCCGCGCCGGCAGGGACTCGGGCAGCAGACCGTCGTCCAGGCTGCTGTCCTCCGACACCATCAGCTCCACGCCCCGCTCGTTCGCCTGGGCCGTCTTGCCGAGCAGCAGCGCCGCCAGCACCGGCTCGCTCACCGCCGCCACGACCTGGTCGGTCAGTGCCTGTGCCAGCTCCAGTTCGGCCGTCGCGAACTCCACCGCTTCCTCCGCCCGGCCCAGCTCGATCAGCGAGACCACCGTGTGCAGCCGGTTCGCCGCCTCGTGCGCCTGCGAGCGCAGCGCCTGTGTGAAGCCCCGTTCGGAGTCCAACTCGCCCATCAGCGACTGGAGTTCGGTGACATCGCGCAGGGTGACGACGGTACCGCGCCGCTCGCCGCCCGACACCTGCGAGGTGTTGATCACCAGGACCCGGGACGCCGTGAGATGCACCTCGTCCACCCGCGGCTCCGACGCCAGCAGGGCACCCGTCAGCGGGGCCGGCAGCCCCAGCTCCGCCACCGACCTGCCCACCACGTCCCCGGCCACGCCGAGCAACTCCCGACCTCCGTCGTTGATCAGCGCCACACGGTACTGCCCGTCCAGCATCAGCAGCCCCTCACGCACGGCGTGCAGGGCGGCCTGATGGTAGTCGTGCATCCGGCTCAGCTCGGTCGCGTTCATGCCGTGGGTGTGGCGGCGCAGCCGGGCGTTGATGACGTACGTGCCGACCGCGCCCAGCACCAGCGCGCCGGCCGCGACGCCGAGCAGGGCCGTCAGCTGGTCCTGGACCCGCTGGGTGATCTGCTCGACCCGGATCCCCGCGCTGACCAGGCCGACCACCCTGTCGCCGTCCTGGATCGGCGTGACCGCGCGGACCGACGGGCCGAGCGTGCCCGTGTAGGTCTCGGTGAAGGTCTCGCCCTTCAGGGCCCGCTCGGTGTGCCCCTGGAACGTCTGGCCGATCTGCCGGGGGTCGGGGTGCGTCCAGCGGATGCCCCGCGGATCCATGATCGTGATGAAGTCGACCTCGGTGTCCCGCATCACCTTCAGCGCGTACGGCTGGAGCTCGGCCGTCGGGTCGGGGGTGCGGGTCGCCGCCAGCACCGACGGGGAGTCCGCGACGGACCGCGCCACCGCCCTGGCCTGCCGGGTCGCGGCCTCTTCCGCCTGGCTGCGGTCGCTGACGTAGGAGAACAGCGCGTATCCGGCCACGACGACCGCTATCAGCACGGCCTGCATGGCGAAGAGCTGGCCCGCCAGACTGCGGGGACCGGGGACGGTGAAGCGCATGTCGTCAGTCTGCCTCGTGGCTGATTGTGAACTAAATGAACGGAAGGGTGACCGCGCTCACAGAGAAGGACATAGTCACGGCATTCCCCATAACGCATCTCCGGGAGCCCCGCTCGGTTTTCCCCGAGTTTCCCGGAGTCTCCCCGGACGTGAGCCGCACGCCGGTGATGCCGACGACGTCGTCAAGGAGGGCCGCCGTGACCAGCGCAGCCGATACGGCACCTGCCGCACGCAAACCCAAGCGGGACCGCACGCACTATCTCTACATCGCGGTGATCATCGCGGTCGCCGCCGGTATCGCGGTGGGTCTGGCCGCTCCGGACTTCGCGCAAGAGCTGAAGCCGATCGGCACGGGGTTCGTGGCCCTGATCAAGATGATGATCTCGCCGATCATCTTCTGCACGATCGTGCTGGGCATCGGCTCGGTACGGAAGGCCGCCAAGGTCGGTGCCGTCGGCGGTATCGCGCTGGGCTACTTCATGGTGATGTCGCTCGTCGCGCTGGGCATCGGCCTGGTCGTCGGCAACATCCTCGAGCCGGGCACCGGCCTTGCGGTGACCGACGCGATCAAGGACGCTGGTCACGCGCAGGTCGATGCCGAGGCCAAGGACACCACGGAGTTCCTGCTCGGCATCATCCCGACCACGATCGTGTCGGCCTTCACCAACGAGTCGGTCCTCCAGACCCTGCTGATCGCCCTCCTCGCGGGCTTCGCGCTCCAGGGCATGGGTTCCGCCGGCCAGCCGATCCTGCGCGGCATCGAGCACATCCAGCGGCTCGTCTTCCGCATCCTCGCGATGGTCATGTGGGCCGCCCCGATCGGTGCCTTCGGCGCCATCGCCGCCGTCACCGGCTCCGCCGGTCTGGAGGCGCTCAAGAGCCTCGCCGTGCTGATGCTCGGCTTCTACGTGACCTGCTTCCTGTTCGTCTTCATCGTGCTCGGCGCCCTGCTGCGCGTGATCTCCGGTCTGAACATCTTCACGCTGTTCAAGTACCTGGGCCGGGAGTTCCTGCTGATCCTGTCCACGTCCTCCTCCGAGTCCGCGCTGCCGCGGCTCATCGCGAAGATGGAGCACCTGGGCGTCAGCAAGCCGGTGGTCGGCATCACCGTCCCGACCGGCTACTCCTTCAACCTCGACGGCACCATGATCTACATGACCATGGCCTCGCTGTTCATCGCCGACGCCATGGGTACGCCGATGTCGATCGGTGAGCAGATCCCGCTGCTGCTCTTCCTGCTGGTCGCCTCCAAGGGCGCCGCCGGTGTCACCGGTGCGGGTCTGGCCACGCTGGCCGGCGGTCTGCAGTCGCACAAGCCGGCCCTGGTGGACGGCATCGGCCTCATCGTCGGCATCGACCGCTTCATGAGCGAGGCCCGCGCCCTGACCAACTTCGCCGGCAACGCCGTGGCCACCGTGCTGATCGGCACCTGGACGAAGGAGATCGACAAGGAGCGGGTGGGCCAGGTCCTGGCCGGTCAGCTGCCCTTCGACGAGAAGACGCTGCTGGACGACGGCCACGGCGGCCCGGTCGACGACCACGTCGAGGCCGAGGTGCCCGAGCCGGGCGGCGAGAAGGAGCTGGCGAAGGCCTGACGGCCGCGCCGCCCCCGCAGAATCCGGGCGGCTGGGTGTCCCCCCGTCGCTCAGCCGCCCGGTCCCCACATCGAGAAGTTCACGCGTTCAGCTTCGCCACCAGCTCGGTGGCCTTCGAGGCGGGCACGCCCGCCGCGGTCAGTACGGTGACCGCGGCGCAGCGGCCCGCCTCTCGCGCTGCCAGCAGGCCGTCGTTCACGGCCTCCATCACGGCGAACAGCATCTGCTCGTGCACGTACGCCAGGGCCGGAGCCGGCAGCGGTGAGCTGAAGACGTTCTCGTCCAGCCCTTGCTGCAGCAGCCCGATGCTCGCGTCCCGGACCGGGGCGAGCCGCTCCCGGATCCCCTGCATGGTGACCGTGCGCTGGGCGAGGGCGACCAGCAGCCGGTAGCGGTCGGCGATCTCCCACACGGCCAGCACCGAGCGCGCCACCGCCTCCGCCGGTTCCCGCACGTTCTCGCGGCCCGCCGCGTGCGCGGCCGACAGCGCCTCCACGGCCTCGTCGACGAGCGTGCTGATCAGCGCCTCGCGGCTCGGGAAGTGCCCGTACACCGTCCGTCGTACGACGCCCGCGGCCCGTGCGATCTGGTCCATGGACGCGTCGGGGTCGCGCAGCAGCTCGGGGAGGGCGACGTCGAGGATGCGCCGGCGGTTGGCGTCGGCGCGGCTGGTTCCCGTGGTCATGGACGTCATTGTGCCCCTTCCCTCATTGAGTTGCACAGCGCTGTGCAACGGCGTAGATTGCACAGCGTTGTGTAAATGCACACCCATGTGCAACTACGAGCTGGGAAGGCGACCCCTGCCATGCGACTCGTCATGAACGAACCGGCCGAGAGGATGGACCGCCCCTACGCGCGCCGCTGGTGGGCACTCCTCGTGCTCTGCCTCAGCCTGCTGATCATCGTGATGGCCAACACCGCCCTCACCGTCGCCGCGCCCGCCATGACCGAGGACCTCGGCCTGTCCAGCGCCGACCTGCAGTGGGTGATCGACGGCTACACCGTCCCGTACGCCGCGCTGATGCTGCTGCTCGGCGCGATCGGCGACAAGTACAGCCGCCGGGGCGCGCTCGTCCTCGGCCTGGTCGTGTTCGCGGGCGGCTCCGTCTTCGGCTACCTCGCCGACAGCTCCGCGACGGTCATCGCCGCCCGGGCCGTGATGGGTGCGGGCGCGGCGATGATCATGCCCGCCACGCTGTCCCTGCTCGCCGCGACCTTCCCCAGGGCCGAACGCGCCAAGGCCATCACCCTGTGGACCGCCACGGCCGGACTCGCCATCGCGGCCGGACCGCTGGTCGCCGGGGCGCTGCTGGAGAACCACGGCTGGTCGTCGACGTTCCTCATCAACGTCCCCGTCGCCGTCCTGGCCCTCGCCGGCGCCTTCGTCCTCGTCCCGCCGTCCAAGGCCGCGGACCGCGGTCGCATCGACTACGGCGGCGGGCTGCTGTCGGTGGTGTGGATCGCCGCGCTGGTCTACATGATCATCGAGGGGCCGCACTTCGGCTGGGGCGTCAAGGCCCTCACCGCCGCGGTCGTCGCCGGAGCCGGGCTCGTCGCGTTCGTCCTGTGGGAGCTGCGCCACCCGCGCCCGCTGCTCGACGTCCGCCGCTTCACGAACCGCGGCTTCGCCGGCTCCAACCTCGCCGTCGCCCTGTTCTTCCTGGCCGTCTTCGGCGCCTTCTACTACCTGACGCAGCACCTCCAGTTCGTCCTCGGCTACGACGCCCTGGACACGGGCCTGCGCATGCTGCCGCTGGCGGGTGCCGTGTTCGTGGGGGCCGCCCTCACCGGCTTCCTCACGCCCCGGGTCGGCATGAAGTGGACCGTCACGGCCGGCATGGTCGGCGGCACGGCGGCCCTGGCCCTGCTCACCCAGGTGGACTCCGGCGCGTCGTACGGCGACTTCGTCGCACCGCTGATCGTCCTCGGTCTGTCGATCGGACTCGCGCTGTCGCCCTGCACGGACGCGATCATGGGGGCGTTCCCGGAGTCGAAGCTGGGCGTCGGCGGCGCGGTGAACGACACGTCGCTGGAGCTCGGCGGTTCGCTGGGCATCGCCATCCTCGGCTCGCTGCTGGCGACCTCGTACTCCGGCCACCTCTCGGACGCGACGGCCGGCAGCAAGCTCCCCGCCTCCTCACTCTCCACGGCCCAGGACTCCGTCGGGGCCGGGTACGCCGTCGCCCAGGGGATCGGCGACAAGGCCCGGCAGCTCGCCGAACAGGCCGCGCACACGAGCGACCCCCAGCAGGCGGAGCGACTGCGGGCGCAGGCCGAGCAACTCGGCGGCGGCGCACGGCAGATGGCCGACGCGGTCGGGTCCTCCTTCTCCGACGCGGTCGCGCACACCAGCCTGATCGGGGCCGTGATCCTGGGCGTCGGCACCGTGGTGGTGGCTCTGCTGCTGCCCGGCAAGGAGAAGGCGGTGGCCGAGCCCGCCGAAGAGAACGAGGAGAGCAGGGAACTGGAGTCCGCCGGATCTCGGTAGGGCCACCCGGAAGCCCCGCCCGCCCGCTCGCCGGGCAGGCGGGGCTTCACGGACACTCCCTCGGCCGTGCGCAGGAAACCGCCCGCCCGCCGGGCATGCGGGATCCCAGGGACGCTCCGGGCAGGCGGGATCCCAGGGGTGCTCTGGGCGGGCGGCATCGCGGGGGGCGCTCGGGGCCGGCCG